>CAYVCS010000068.1:0-8900 GCA_964450455.1 uncultured Gammaproteobacteria bacterium
CCATGTCACCACGGTTCGATATGACGTGGAAATGGACATGTCATTTCGAATCCCTCGGAAGGGTGAGAAATCTCGTACCACGTTCACGTTCACCCAACACGTCATTTTGAGTCGCAACGAGAAATCTCATACCACGTTCGCGAGATATCTCACTGCGGTTCGATATGACGTGGAAGGTGCGGTTCGATATGACGTAGAATAAATGGTTCGATATGATGTGGAAGGTGCGGGTCACCAACCACACCATGTCATTTCGAATCCCTCGGAAGGGTGAGAAATCTCGTACCACGTCCTCGCCAACCACACCACGTCATTTCGAGTCGCAACGAGAAATCTCGTACCACGTCCTCGCCCACACCCACAACGTCATTTCGAACCGTGGTGACATGGTACTCCGAAGGGGTAGAAATCTCGTCAGCATCAACCATCACGAGATCTCTCGTTGCGACTCGAGATGACATTTTAAGTTGTAGGTTGTAGTTGGTAATTGATATCATCAATCTAAAATTGATACATCACCAATCGCCCCGCGCAATCTAAAATCTAAAATCTAAAATCGTAAATCTAAAATCGCCCCGCGTCAATCTAAAATCTAAAATGTACTCCACCTATGTACAATCAAATCGCTGAAAATAAACGAAAATCATGGTTTTTGATTATCATCTTTGTCCTATTCGCATTAGGAATTGGTTTTTTGTTTGGCGAATATTCTGGAGATCGTTATGCTGGATTAGTTATCGCCGCACTCATTTCATTAGTCATGACAAGCGTCTCATATTTCCAAGGTGACAAACTCGCGCTTTCGTCCTCTCACGCTAAACTCATCACATCAACCGACAACCCGTATCTCTACCGCATGGTAGAAAATCTTTGCATCACATCAGGAATGACTATTCCTAAAATTCATATCATTGAGGATTCGGCAATCAATGCATTTGCGTGCGGACGAGATCCACAACATGCTTCAATCGCCGTAACTACAGGAGCATTATCAAAACTAGAAAACGAAGAACTTGAAGGAGTTCTCGCACATGAACTTTCTCACATCCAAAATTATGACATTCGCGTGATGACGATTGTCATAGTACTCGTAGGACTCATAGCGCTACTATCAGATTGGCTACTTCGCGCCCAATTATTTGGCGGAAGACGTGATAGAGAGAATGGTGGAAATATTTTGATGATTGTTGGAATTATTCTCGCAATTCTCTCGCCAATTATCGCAGAACTTATCAAACTCGCCGTATCCCGCAAACGCGAATATCTGGCCGATGCATCAGGCGCGCTACTCACACGCTATCCCGAAGGACTCGCTCTCGCATTAGAAAAAATCGGCAGTCAGCAACAACCTCTGTTGCACGCTAACAACGCAACAGCGCATCTTTTTTTCAGCAATCCATTTGGAACAGAAAAAAAATCATTCTCAAATCTCTTTTCCACTCATCCACCTCTTGTGGACAGAATAAAAAAATTACGCGAGATGGCATAAAATATAAATCCGACACCATTGTCTTTGGTAATATTCATTTCGTGGAAATAGTGGATGTCCTAGTTTCATCCCTAGTTTTCCGTCCACAAGCACATTATAAAAAAATATGGTATACTTATTAACGAGCACGATTTTTTTCTAGTTACCTTCTTAATTCGCGCCCTAATAAGCTAAAAAGCTAATTTCCTAATAAACTAGTTTGTGTGTGTATGGAAAATGAAATTTTAGATAAATTCACGACTCATTTACGAAACGTTCTTGCGCGTTCATATGCTCTTGCTGTTGAAGCACATGCCTTGAAAATCAGACCGATTCATCTGCTTCTCGCATTATCACTTGAAAAAGGTTCAATTGGCGCTGACTTATTACAAAAAATTCAGTTTGATGCAGGACGAATTCGTTCTGTTCTCGCAAAAGATCGCGCCAAAAAAACTGCCGCCACTGGGTCAATGCCATCGCTTTCAGCGGGAACAAAAAAAATCATTGAAAAATCTGTGCTCATAGCAAGCATTCACGAACACACCTATGTTGGCACCGAACATTTGCTTTCCGGTTTATTACAAGTCGCTGATCCCGAATTACAAAAATTATTTGAACTTTCAAAAACTAATACCGTAGAACTTGAAGATTATCTCAACGCTATTTTCATGAGTACATCAAAATTTCCCGAAATGAACGATGCGGCAGATTATTTAGAAGGAGTAGATATGATGCATGAGGGACATGCCTTTGATAATGCAATCGGAGGACAAAACTCAATGCATGCGCATCCTACTACCCCTCCCCTTCAACCAAAAAAACAAGAAAGCAAAACTCCCGCACTTGATTTTTTTACTACTGATTTAACAAACAAAGAATCACAGGCAAACACTGACCCGATGATTGGACGAGAAAAAGAAGTTGAACGAATTATTCAAATTCTTTCTCGACGCTCAAAAAATAATCCCCTGCTTCTAGGTGATCCTGGAGTTGGAAAAACAGCGATTGTTGAAGGACTTGCACAACGTATTGCGCAAAAAAATGTTCCTGACGCATTGATTGGAAAACGATTATTGTCGCTTGACCTTGGACTTGTTGTTGCAGGAACAATGTATCGTGGAGAATTTGAAGCACGCATCAAACAAATTGTTGATGAAATATCCACCAACAAAGAAATTATTTTATTTATTGATGAAATTCATACCATCATCGGAGCTGGGTCGTCAAACGGTTCAATGGATGCGGCAAATATGTTAAAACCAGCGCTTGCTCGTGGCGTATTTAAATGTATTGGCGCGACAACAGAGGCAGAATACAAAAAACATATAGAATCAGATGCCGCGCTTGAGAGACGTATGCAACCTATTCATATTTATGAACCAGATGAACCGACGACTGTAGCTATTCTTATGGGAATTAAAAATAAATATGAACAATTTCATAAGGTTTCAATTGAAAATGACGCAGTGTCAGAAGCAGTAGCCCTTGCAAAACGATATATTCCTGAACGTTTTTTTCCGGATAAAGCAATTGATGTACTTGACGAGGCGGCGGCAATTGTTGGTATGCATACGCGAAAATCTGCGGAAAAACGGCAATATCTTGAAGCCGAAGAAGCGTTATCTGAACTTGAAACCACCAAAATGGAAGCGCTCACTAAAGGCGACTATAAACGAGCTTTACAACTTAAACAGCATGAACAAAAATTAAAAAACAAAAAATATGCTCTGAAACGCAGAATGTCTCGTCGTGAATCGCAATCACATGGAAATGTTACTGTTGCCGATATTCAACGTGTTGTTTCGCAAATGACAGGAGTTCCGCTTTCACAATTACAGGACTCTGAACGCGCAAAGCTCAACAATCTTGAGAGCGAGCTTATGAAACGCGTGATAGGACAAGATCATGTTATTCGTGATGTAGCGCAAAGTATTCGTCGCGCACGGCTCGGACTTTCAAATCCCAACCGTCCTCTCGCTTCGTTTCTTTTTGTTGGTCCATCAGGAGTTGGAAAAACGGAACTCGCAAAAGCAATAGCTCATCATATTTTTGGCGCAGACCAAGCATTTGTTCGTGTGGATATGTCGGAGTTTCGAGAAAATTTCAATATGTCCAAATTAATCGGGGCGCCAGCTGGATATGTCGGATATAAAGAAGAAAATCGTTTAACAGATCAAGTAAAACGTCGTCCTCATTGTCTTGTATTATTTGACGAAGTAGACAAAGCGCATCCGGATGTTTTAAATCTACTTCTTCAATTACTTGAAGATGGACATATAACTGACGCGGGAGGGAAAAAAATTAATTTTAAAAATACGGTGATTATTATGACGGCAATGAGTGATCCACAAATGTATTCAAGTGGCGTAATGGGTTTTAGTGGATCCGCGAAAGAAGCAGATAATGTTTTTGCGCGAGATTCAGAAGCAATCAAAGAAAACATCAAATCACGATTCAAAAATGAACTCTTAAATCGTATTGATAAAATTGTAATTTTTAAACCACTTGAAAACAAAGAACTGCAAAAAATTATTGCGATTGAATTAAAAGAAGTTGAAGCGCGAATCGCAAAGCTTGGTTTTTCGCTTGCAGTTTCTGCGCCACTCAAAGAACGTTTACTCGCGAGTTCCCACGCTCCTGACCAAGGAGCGCGTATGGTTCGTAAAATTATTTCAGAATTGATTGAGGACCCTCTTTCTAATTTTTTGGTAGAACATGATACGGTCGCTGGAACTACACTCACTGTGAATCTAAAAGACGACATAGTCAAAGTAAAAACAACCAAAAAACGAAACACAGTTTAACCATGACCCATAGGGATGATCTAGTCACTTTTCTGGATCCTCACAGCTTTGAGAGCGTGTCCTGCTGAAGGAATGACATGGGGAGTAGGGTGTCAGACACCTGTGTCAGACACCTACTCCCCATGTCATCCTCGCCTCAGCGGGGATCCAGAATAGATTGTAAACCAACCAACAACTCTGGATTCCCGCCTGCTGGCGAGAATGACAACACCATGTGTCATTCCTTCAGCAGGACAAGCTCTCGCCTCAGCGGGGATCCAGAATAGATTGTCAAATAATTATATGTCTTATTTTGTATATATTCTTGCTAGTAAGAAAAACGGCACTCTCTACGTTGGTGTGACGAATAACATAGAGCGTCGCGTGCATGAACACAAATTAGGATTAACGGAAGGATTTACGAAAAAATATAAAGTTCATACGCTTGTATATTGCGAAGAATATTCAGAAGTTCAAACAGCAATAGCACGAGAAAAACAAATTAAAAAGTGGAGTAGAACAACGAAACTAACTGCCATAGAACAAGAAAATCCGCATTGGGATGATCTAGCAAACTTTTCTGGATCCCCGCTGAGGCGAGGATGACACGGAGGGTAGGTGTCGGACACCGGTGTCTTACACCTTATTCCCTATGTCATTCCTTCAGCAGGACAGGCTCTCGCAGCAGCGGGGATCCAGAAAAGATTGTATAATAATTATATGTCTTATTTTGTATATATTCTTGCTAGTAAGAAACCACAGAGTTTACCCTTCAACAGGACTCGCCCTTGATCCCCAATCGAGTTGAGAACAGTCCTCGAACGAGGGTGGCATAAGACGAGACTTTAAGAATTAGCTTATTCGGCTCTAGGCATTAGGAACTAGCTTTTTTGCTTATTAGGAAACAGATGCGTCAATCGCCTAAAAAGCTAATTCCTAAATCCTAAAATATATGGAACATGTAACTGAAAATATAGACGCGCTTAATCTATCTATTCACCAACAATTACGTCGTCTTGATCATCTAAAAAAACAACAGCGTCATATTCGTTTTATGCAAATAGAATATCGGCGTTATGTTGAACTTGTTACCAAAAAATATGTCGTATTGTTGGAAAATGCATTAACTGACAGACAAACGATGACAAAAGAAACATACACTGCAACAATACAACGTATCAAAGAACGCTACACGCAAGAAATTGTTTCTATTGCGCTGGCGCTTGACACATCAGATACAACGTAACGAAAATATATGGCTACAACTTCACAAAAATCAGCGATTCAGACGCCAGTCGTTGCATATTTAAATAATTTGAAACCAGAACTTGCTCAAGTAATCGGAGAACAAATTACTCAAACTTTAGAAATTGAGATTCGCAAACAAACAGAGAACGGGTCACGCAATGTGCTGAACAAAATGATTCAATCATATGCTCAACAACCAAACACACCATCTCCTACACAAAATACAAAGCCAACAACGGAACAATCTCAACAGATGAATGGAACACATGGCGAATCAGTAAAGCCCACAGAACCTTCCGGAAAACAGCCACAAACTCAATCCGGAGCTCACGGTGCAATGACACAAAGTGGATCGCAAAAAAAACAAGGAACCGCAAAAGTATCATCAACTCCATCACCCGCAACAATTCAAGCCGCAAAACAACGTTTTTCTATTCCCCCACCTTCCACTCCATCGGGAAATGCAGAAAAATTACAAGCAGACAAAAATAAACAAAAATATTCTGGTGCTGAATCAGCGGAAGACCAAGAAGAAGATGACGAGCAAGAACAAGAAGAGATAGATAGAGAACAACAAATGATTGATGAACGTGTAAGCACACAAACCGAAAGTGGTGCCGCAATGTTAAAAGCGAGACAAATGGCAAACACATACACACAAGATATTGAAAAAAAATTTTCACGTCAAAAAGAAAGTAGAGTGTTTGCAAATATAGCAGACCCTGCGGGACGGGGAATGATACAAGGAGGAACAACACTCATCAGTTTTTTCTTTTCCGCGCTCGTTGGATTACCGATTCTTATATTGGGAGGAATAACATGTTTATTTTCCCAATTTATACTATTGACAAATTCCTCAAAAATTCCTGCAAAACCTCCCTCACAAAAACGAATACGCGCATGGCGAGCAATTCCCGAGCGACAGGCGCGACAATGGTATGTCAGCACGACAAGCAAAAAACAACGAGAGATGTCTCAAAAAATAAGTTCACAATTCCAAATTGAAATGTTACAAAAAGCACTCATGTCAGCATTCATACAACCTCTCTTTGTTGGCATTTCAGTACTCATAGGTGCTATACTAACACTAGCATTGATATATGCGATTTTAAAATCAGCAACAAGCTTGTTTGACATTATTAAATTGTAATACTATGGATAAAAAACGACTTATTCTTGGCATACTGTTACTTGTATGTTCAGCGGGAATTGCGTTTGCGCTGTATTTTTTCTTTTTTAGAGCAAACCCAATTCCACTGGCGCAACGAACTAACGTAAAATCTGTTCCGAGTGAACTTCCTGATTCTGGAATCGCAACCAACAAACCACCATCAAAATCCGTGGTTGATGCTATTCGTCCCGAAGAAATTTCAGACGTCGCCGTCACAGATTACACATCACCAGTTAAAACCGTCCAATCAACTGTTGTTTCTGATACGACGCTCGGATTAACTATTGCGCAAAATGGAAAGGGTATCAGTTATTACAACGCAGATAAAGGACAATTTTTTCGTATGGATGATACGGGAATCGCAACTCTCCTTTCTGACCAACAATTTTTTAATGTACAATCAGTCGCGTGGTCGCCACAACAGTCAAAAGCAGTTATTGAATATCCTGACGGATTTAATGTTCTCTATAATTTTGAAACAAAAAAACAAACCACTCTTCCTGCGCATTGGAGTAAATTTGAATTTTCAAAAAGTGGTGAACAAATTTCTGCTTTTTCTGAAGGAATTCATCGTTCTCAAAATTGGTTAGTTACAACTGACGGAAATGGAAATAATGCAAAAGGAATTGAACCGCTCGGCGATAATGCAAAAAAAGTTATTCCTGCGTGGAGTCCTGACAGCCAAATTGTAGCTTTTTCTAAAACAGGCGACCCCGTAGGAGGCGAAGCAAATGAAATTTACCTCATCGGTCAAAATGGTGAAAACTTCAAGTCACTTATTGTGGATGGATATAAATTTGAACCTAAATGGTCAAATGATGGACATTCTCTGATGTATTCTACACATTCGTCAATAAATGATAACAAACCTTTAATATGGGTGGTTGACGCAAATGGTTCGGAAGTTGGCGCCAATCGACGTGAGCTGGGCATTTCCACGTGGGCACACAAATGCACGTTTGATTCAAACAATTCCCTAATTTGCGCAGTACCAAACGAATTACCGCGCGGAGCTGGATTTGCGCCTGAAATTGCCGATTCAACTCCTGATACATTCTACAAAATTGATACGATAACAGGACTTAAATCCCCGCTTCCTATTCCAGAAAATTCGGTGAATGCGACAGAACTTCAAGTGAGTCAGGACGGTCAATTTCTATATTATAAAAACAGATTTAGCGGAGCGATTGAAAAGATAAAGATGAAATAATCACACGCAACACACCACGTCATTTCGAATCCCTCGCAAGGGTGAGAAATCTCGTCAACGTCCACCATGACGAGATCTCTCGTTGCGACTCGAGATGACATAAGATGAATGACTCGAGATGACGTATTAGGTTGTAGGTTGTAGTTGGTAGTTGGTATCATCAATCTAAAATTGATACCTCAACAATCACCCCGCGTAAATCTAAAATCAACAATCTAAAATCTAAAATGTACTCACAAAGTATGCACATCTACACACAAAAAATCCGCCTTCACCTACTCATATCCATTTTTTTTCTATTTTTTATAACTACTCCTGTTCTCGCACAAAATAACGATAAAGTAGATATAAAATCGCCAGTCCTCAACATCCCAATCCCCAACTTACAATTTTCAAACATCAGCCACAAAAAAGGTGAGCCAGTCAACATCCCCTGGCTGGCGCAATATTTTGCCGCAGGATATAAATATTTTATCGGAGTTGGTATCATTACCGCACTCATCACGATGATGATAGGTGGCGTACAGTGGACGCTCGCTGGTGGCAACACAGGAGCAGTCTCTTCAGCAAAAGAAAAAATATCCCGTAGCGTAATTGGCATCGCACTTCTTTTAAGTTCGTACCTCATTTTATATACAATCAATCCCGCAACGCGAACACTACCAATCCTTGAAATCCCCACCGTAGAAATGTTAGAAGCGGATTTTAAAGCGGAAACAAAAGCTAAGGGCGAGGATAAAGTTGAACCGGTTGTGCCGGCACCTGTAACATTATTGCAAAACATATCAACCATAGTTGCTTATATACCACACACAACCATATCCCTAACGTTCATCAAAACTTTAACAATTATTGAAGCGTTCATACAAAATATTGATACCGCTTATGCTGATACCCTAGGAAATGTACTATCAAACGACAGAAAAAAAATCAATAACCTCAAAGATAGCACATGGTGTATAGTTAAACATCCTTCAGACCTAAATCATAAAAACAATATCCCAGGAACAACAACGCGTC
>CAYVCS010000069.1:0-5810 GCA_964450455.1 uncultured Gammaproteobacteria bacterium
TGCTAAAGGAATGACATTGAGGGGGCGAGGAATGACAGGTGGGGGCGAGGACTTGTTCTGCTGAAGGGATGACAAGAATGCGATGACTTGTTCTGCTGAAGGGATGACATTGCGGGTGTGTTGTGCAAAAAGGGGGCGGGCACAATGACATGCTCATGATTAAAACATTTCGCGGTGTTGTGTTGCACGGATAATTTCTAGAGCGTGTTCCTTTGATTCTGCAAGCGTATATATGTTCATATCTTCAGTATCAATCATAGCAAGTTCATTACAGAGCACAGTTTTTATAAAAGTAAGAAACGGTGTCCAAAAATCTTTTCCCATCAAAATCACAGGAACTCGTTTCATTTTTCCTGTTTGAATTAATGTAACAATTTCTAATAATTCATCTAATGTACCAAATCCACCGGGAAAATAAACGTACGCTTGAGCGGAGGCGGAAAGCATAACTTTGCGGGAAAAAAAATAATGAAAACCCATGGCTTTTTTAACATACGGATTGGTACGTTGTTCGTGCGGTAATTCTATATTTAACCCAACTGAATCAGCGCCAGCTTCGTATGCTCCACGATTCGCCGCTTCCATAATTCCCGGTCCTCCTCCAGTAATAATAGTATATCCTGAATCACCTAACATTCTCGCTAACTCACGCGCTTCTTGATAATAGGGGCTCGTCTCCGGCAAACGCGCTGAACCAAAAAAAGTAATTTCCTTTTTTAGCGTATATAAAAAATGAAATCCTTGGTCAAATTCACGATGTATCAAATCCAAGCGTTGATTTTTTTCTAAACGAAATTCTAAACTTTTTGATAAGGGACATTTGTTGAGATGTTGATTATGTTTTTCTGTCATATAGTTGATACAGCGTGAGCAATTGATAATAATTTTGATTCTTGAAAATGTGGAGCCATAAACTGAATACCAACAGGCAAATTAAGAACTGTGCGACACGGGACACTGATCGCGGGAATGCCAGCGAGATTTGCTGATACGGTATACACATCAGCCAAATACATAGAAAGTGGTTCTGCTGAACGTTCGCCAATCAGAAATGCGGGAAACGGTGATGTTGGGCTGACAACAACATCAACTTCATCAAATGCGTGTTGAAAATCTCGAGCTATAGCGGAGCGTACTGCAACGGATTTTTTGTAATATGCATCCACATATCCTGCAGACAGCGCAAATGTTCCTAAAATAATTCTACGTTTTACTTCTGTACCAAATCCCGCAACTCGCGTTGCAACATAACGCTCATTCAAGGTTGAACCTTGAGACAATCCATAACGTATGCCATCATAACGCGAAACGTTTGAAGAAACTTCGCATGGCATTAACACATAATACGTTGCAAGCGCATACTGCGCATGTGGAAGTGAAATTGAAACTAATGTCGCGCCTTTTTGTGTCATATCAGCAAGCGTCGCATCTATCGCGTCCCCAACTTCTCTATCAATTCCTTTTTCTTCAAAATATTCTTTCGGCACGCCAACACGAATTCCTTTGAGTGAGGTTGCTCTCTCATAGTGAGTCGTAGAAATATCCTCACTCGTTGCGTCATACGCATCTTTTCCTTCAATCACTTCAAGTATGCGCGCGCAATCATCCACGTTTTTTCCTAGTGGCCCAATACAATCTAAACTTGAAGCCATCGCCATTAAACCATAGCGCGACACTCTACCATAGGTTGGTTTTAATCCAACTACACCACAAAAACTTGCTGGCTGACGAATGGACCCGCCTGTATCAGAACCAAGTGCTCCTAAACACATTCCCTCTGCTACTGCTGATGCTGACCCGCCCGATGAACCACCAGCAACACGTGATGCGTCAAAAGGATTGGAGGTTACGCCAAACGCTGAATTTTCAGTTGAACCTCCACACGCAAACTCATCCATATTCGTTCGTCCTATCAACACCGCATCGTCTGCTAATAATCGTTCAATCACTGTCGCAGAATATGCCGCAGTATATGGTTCAAGAATACGCGAAGCGCCACTTGCATGATGGTTTTTATAGAGAATATTGTCTTTTATCGCAATCGGAATTCCCGCAAGTCGTCCTAATTTTTCTCCGCGCGCGCGACGCGCATCAATATCGCTCGCTCGCGCGCGAGCTTCATCTTCCCATACTTCCAAAAACGCATGAACAGCAAAATCATTTCGTTGAATATTCAAAAGACACTCGGAAAGTAACGCACTCGCAGTCATCTCTCCCCTTTCCATTTCTGCTGACGCGTTCGCTATAGTCAATGTTTGTATGTTCATACTTACGACGTAAAAACTTCTGGAACTTCTAATAAATTTCCTCGACGATGAGGCATATTGTGAAATAATAATGCATTGGTTTCATCATCTGACAAGGTTATGCAATCCTTACGCATCGTTTCAGGAGTTAATGCGTTACGATGTACCAATATAGAGGAAACATCAACTTTCTGTAATTGATCCACATACGCAACAATCGCATCCATCTCGTGAACAAATTCCCCACTCTTCACCTCATCAAATCGCAATTTTGCTAACAGCGAGAGTAATGATAAATCAATAGTACTCATAATGTTGTTATTAATTTCAAAAAATCTTCTTCATTCAGAATTTTAATGCCCTGCTGTAATGCTTTATCTCGTTTACTTCCTGGATTTTCTCCCACAACTACATAATCAGTTTTTGATGAAACCGATGATACTGGTTTTCCACCATGCGCACGGACTAATTCTTGCGCTTCCTCACGTGACATCTTGGTAAGCTCGCCCGTAAAAAGAAATCTCAAATTTTGAAAACCCTGACCTTGTGTATGTTGTGGAACAATCAAGGTTACTTGAACATCGTCTAGTCGCGCTAACAGATGACGATTCCTCTCATCATCAAACCATGTTTTTATTGAATTCGCAACTACTGGTCCAACATCATTCCAACTTTCTAAATCTTCAACCGAATGTACATCAATAAATTTCATCAACGAAGTGGGTCTCTCAATAGCTCCCCGCGCGGTGGTAGCAAACCGACCTGCAATATAGCGCGCAGTAACTTCCCCAACGTGTTCAATTCCCAGAGCAAACAATAATCTATGCGTTTCTACGCGTCGTCGCTCATGCAATTCACTCACTAAATTATCTGCTGATTGCTCCCCAAATCCCGAAAGAGGTGCTATTCTTTCACGCGTGAGTTCAAATAGTGAAGCGGCATCAACAAGTAATCCTTCCTCCATAAAACGTTCAATAATTTTTTCTCCTAATCCGTCAATGTTAAACGCATGTTTAGATACAAAATGTCGTAACCGTTCGTGCTGTTGCGCAGAGCATAGATAATTTGTGCAATACGTAGCCGCGCTAACTGTGTCGCCCATAAGTGTGCGACGAGCGACAGGTGAATTACACGTTGGACACACAACTGGCATGCGAAATTTTCGTATATTTTTTTCTCTCATTGATGATAACACTCTCACAACTTCTGGAATCACATCTCCCGCGCGCGCAAGCACAACAGTATCTCCTACACGTATGTCTAGACGGCGAATTTGATCTTCATTATGAAGCGTAACATTTTGAACTATGACACCTCCGACGTTAGTTTTTCGCACGCGCGCAACTGGTGTCAAAACTCCTGTTCGTCCAACTTGTATTTCAATTGCTTCTACCACACTTATCGCTTCAAGTGGTGGCCATTTCAAAGCAATAGAACCCCGCGGAGCTTTTCCCACAACTCCTAATTTCGCGTGTGTCACATTGTCGTTTATATGAATCACTACACCATCAGTTTCATAATCAAGCGCATCGCGTTTCTCTCCCTCAAATTCATGAAAATAGTGCAATAGCGCATCACGCGATGTACATCGTATGACGAGTGGATTTACAGGAATTCCTAAAATTCGCGCAATCATATGCGACTCTTCATGGGTTTTTTGACCACAATCGGAGATAGTTTCATACGCATAAAACGAAAGCCGACGCGAAGCGGTAAGTGTTGGGTCAAGTTGTCGTATTGAACCTGCGGCGGCGTTCCGCGGATTTGATAATAATGCAGAACCATTCTTCACTGCTTGTTCGTTCAATGCACGCAACACAGATTTTTTCATATACACTTCACCACGCACTTCAAACACGCCTGTATGTGCTCTTTCAATCACTTCTTTAAAATGAGGAATAGCATGAATCGCGTCTGCCAATTCTTTTTGATGAACCAGACAATCCTCTATTCTGGACAGACGAAGTGGAATTGCATCAATTGTTTTTATTTGCGCGGTTACATTTTCGCCAACGTAGCCATCTCCTCGCGTTGCGGCTCGTTGAAGTATTCCTTGTTCATATCGCAATGAAAGCGCAAGTCCATCCATTTTAATTTCTGCAAAAAATTCAGGAACACCAGACATTTCAAAATGTTGTTGTCGCGCGTAATTGTGCATTCGCTGAATCCAACTATCAACATCATCATCAGAAAATGCATCATATAACGAAAGCATCCGCTGCTCATGCTGAACTTTTTGAAATGCTGAAAGTACACTCCCACCTATGCGCTGTGTGGGAGAATCAAGAGTAACAAGTTCAGGAAATTGTAATTCTAAATCAAACAATTCCTTTTTTAAGGAATCCAGCGCGGCGTCTGATATTTCGCTTCTATCATACACATGATACAGATGTCTATGATAGTTGATTTCGCCTTTCAGCGAGTTGATGCGTTTTTTTGCTTCATGTGAATTCATATAAACCATTTTACCGCGAGTGTCGCTGGCAGTAAAAATACACCAAATGGAATAGTATCACGTCGTTTACATCTATGAGTTATGAGCAATACTATCACACATACTGCCCCGACGATATAGGCGATGCTTAATGCTATCGCAACAGAGGTGAATGGGAGTAGCACACCCATTAGTACACCTAAACGAATATCTCCGGCACCTATCCATCGTCCTTTTGACACTACATATTGAACAGCAAACCATCCTCCCCCTAACGCGACGCTATACAACATAGCTAGTATATCGCTACCACTAAACATTCGTACGATAACAACAAACACGATAGCTGGCAGAACAACGACATCAGGAATAATACCATATCGCGCGTCATACAAAAATAAAATACAGAACACGGTAAGAATTATAAACTCATAGACCATGAAAAGAATTGTGGCGTGAGGCATAAAAAAATATTGGAAAACAAACACCAACCCACAACCAAATTCCATATACCAATGCCACGAGTTGATAGCGCGTTTACACGACCTACACTTCCCACGTAACAGAATAAAACTCACGAGAGGAATCGTGTCATACCACGCAAGCTGACGCCGACAATCGTCGCATCGTGAGCGTCCACATAAAAACCCTTCATGAGAAGTGGATCGTACAACAGACAGATAGATACAGCTTCCTATAGATGCTCCAATAAGAAATATCAGTGAGACAAACATAGTTCGGGGATTTACGAGATACGATTTTAGATTTACAAGAGACGATTTTAGATTTATGATTTTAGATTTGCGCTACGAACTATCACTTCTTTATTTTTAATACGTCATGTCGAACCGCCCCATGTCATTCCTTTTTTTATGTCATCCTCGCCGCAGCGGGGATCCAGAAAAGTTTGTAAACCAACTAACAACCATGGATTCCCGCCTGCGGGCGAGAATGACACGGTGCGGTTCGACATGAAGTATTAAAGATAAAGAATTAATAGTTCGTAGCGCAAATCTAAAATCTAAAATCATAAATCTAAAATCGCAAATCTAAAATCATCAATCTAAAATCATATCTCGTAAATCCCCGAACTATGTTTGTCTCACTGATATTTCTTATTGGAGCATCTA
>CAYVCS010000070.1:0-9095 GCA_964450455.1 uncultured Gammaproteobacteria bacterium
TCAACACACCATTAACTTCTTCTATAGTCGTTTTCTTTTCCACAAGAAATGTCAAATCAGAAAGCGAACCAGCAGGAATAGGAACACGAACCGCAAGTCCATCAAACATTCCGGCAAGCGATGGAATGGTTTTGGTAACGGCAATCGCGGCTCCAGTTGACGTCGGAACCATATTTAATCCTGCCGCGCGACCACGCCGAAAATCTCCTTTTCCGCCAGGCCCATCAACCAAACCTTGTCCCGCAGTATAGGCATGAATCGTCGTTAATCCAGCTCGCTGTATACCAAATGCGTCATTGATTATTTTCGTAATAGGCGCAACACAATTAGTTGTACACGACGCATTTGAGCAAAAGGGAACATCATGACAATCCGCATCATTCACTCCTTTCACTACCGTAATAACGCCATCACCTTTTGCCGGAGCTGAAAGAATCGCGCGTCGCGCGCCAGAAACAATATGCGCCTCAAGTCCAACTTTATCCGTAAAAACCCCGGTTGATTCAATCACCACATCTACTTCTAGTCGTTTCCATGGCAACGCAGAAATTTCTCGTTCATGAAAAACTTCTACTCGCTGTTTGTTAATTAATAACGATCCATCGTGAACTGCGACATCCATATTCCACTGTCCATATACCGAATCATATTTCAATAAATACGCGAGATTTTCTATATCTGCGATATCGTTAATTGCAACAATTGTCGCGTGCTTCTTTGAAAACGCTATTTTAAACGCAGCGCGTCCGATACGACCAAATCCATTGATAGCAATGTTCATACAAACAAATTATGTAAAAAAATTATATGATGTGTAGTATACAAAAAAGCCATTTGATGAGCAAATTATCTCACACCTTTATCGTTTGCTTTATCAAAAATATTTATATGCGACAAAACCTCAATTTTTGTGGGAAGAATTCCGCGCGCTTTTGTATGAATTTCAACGTTTTCTGTGTGACCTGAAGTAAATGGTGCGACAGTAACTTCTTCAACACCAATAATATCATTATTAAAATATAGTATCGCTGTCGCCTGAACATCAAAATAGCTAAACGAACTTTGATTGGTGATAGCAAACGACAAACGATCAGTCGTTACTAATGCATCAGCATTAACATACTTAGGCGTATCAATAGTAATTTGCAAATGTTCGGACATAAATTTAGCGCGATCAAACACAACGTGCGGATTAATCTTTTCCCATTGAATAGTATCATATACTAATTGAACCGACGACATCTTCACCTTAGATTCATATACACTCAACACGCGTCGTTCATGAGGCAACACCGTCATTGTGCGCGATGATGTTTTTTCCGTTCCCGTAAAATTAAACGTAACATGCGCGATCCATTGATCATTTGGATTTTCTACTAATGCGATATAACTTGTTTCCGCATCACCACTTTCAAACACTTTCACTCCTTCAACTTTTAAAGATTTTGGTGAAGAATCAACATGATACAAAAACGTTCGCGCGATTCCTTGCTCTACAAAAGTTCGTGTTGCTACAATTCCCTCAACTCGAGATTGGCCAATGTATTGCAACCAATACCACACGCCAATCAGAATCAAAATAATTTCAACAATCAATGTTCCCCACACACCAACACGATATAAAATTGGTTTTGAACGAACAAAAAAACCAGCAAGTTGAATATCATTATTTGTAAAA
Source organism: uncultured Gammaproteobacteria bacterium (assembly GCA_964450455.1). Lineage (GTDB taxonomy): Bacteria > Patescibacteriota > Patescibacteriia > Magasanikbacterales > CAYVCS01. The sequence goes on from CAYVCS010000070.1 coordinate 1,679, forward strand.
CGCGAATCTGACATAATTTATTTAGCTTTTTAGGATTTAGCTTATTAGCTTGTTAGTCATGCTCCATTCCTAAAAAGCTAATTCCTAATAACCTAGATAAGTATATCACATCTTCTTAAAACATGCTTGCACAACATACAAAAGTTTGCTATACTCCACTTCTTACTTTAACAAAATATATACACTATGGCTTCCAAAAAAGTTTCAAAAGAAGGTGATTACGGTTCAGAACAGATTCAAGTTCTTGAAGGATTAGACGCTGTTCGCAAACGTCCGGGAATGTATATCGGTTCAACAGGAGAGCGTGGTTTGCATCATTTGATTTGGGAAGTAGTTGATAACTCATTGGACGAAGCAATGGCTGGATTTGCGAAAGTAATTACGGTTAGATTACTTCCCGATTCACATGTTTCTGTTGAAGATGATGGACGTGGAATTCCTGTTGATATTCATGAAAAATATAAAGTTTCAGCGCTTGAACTCGTGATGACAAAACTGCACGCAGGAGGAAAATTTGGAGGAGGTGGATATAAAATTTCAGGAGGTTTACATGGGGTTGGTGTTTCTGTGGTGAATGCGCTTTCCAACTATTGTCGGGCTGAAGTGCATCGTGATGGTCAAATTTGGATGCAAGAATATAAAATTGGAACTCCTCAAGGAAAAACAAAACAAATTGGAAAATCAAAAAAAACAGGAACCACCATTATATTTAGACCAAACGAAACTATTTTTGAAACAATAGAATATGATTGGCAAACTATTCTTGATCGTTTACGTCAACAAGCATACCTAACGCGCGGAATTCAGATAAATGCGTTTGATGAACGAGATGAAAAAGCCATCAAATCATATCGCTTTTATTTTGAAGGAGGAATAGCTTCCTATGTTCGTCACATAAATGAACATAAAACAGTTCAACATGATCATGTATTTTATGCTGAAAAACAAATAGAAGGAATGCAAATTGAAATGTCATTGCAATATACGGATGAATATAAAGAATCACTTCACGCATTTACCAACAACATCTTTAATCCTGACGGAGGAACGCATGTCGCGGGATTTCGTGGAGCGCTTACGCGAACCATAAACCAATACGCGCGCGCTAAAAATTTACTCAAAGAAAAAGACGTTAATTTATCAGGAGATGATGTTCGTGAAGGAATGACAGCTGTCATATCACTGAAAATGACTGACCCACAATTTGAAGGACAAACAAAAGCAAAACTTGGAAATCCTGATGCAAAAACAAATGTTGAAACAGCATTTAACGAAGCATTTGGCACATGGCTTGAAGAACAACCAAAAGATGCGGAAAGCATCATCTCAAAATGTGTTTTATCAGCTCGTGCGCGCCTTGCGGCAAAAACTGCTCGCGATACAGTGCTCCGAAAAAGCGCGTTAGATGGATTTACCTTGCCGGGAAAACTTGCTGATTGTTCAAGTAAAAAATCCGAAGAATGTGAAATATTTATTGTTGAAGGTGACTCTGCAGGAGGAAGCGCAAAATCAGGACGCAATCGCGCGTTTCAAGCAATTCTTCCGTTGCGAGGAAAAATATTGAACACTGAACGCGCTCGATTAGATAAAATATTACAAAATACCGAACTAAAAGCATTAACAATTGCGCTCGGAACAAATATTGGCGAACAATTTGATATTGAAAAATTGCGTTATGACCGTATTATCATCGCAACTGACGCTGATGTTGATGGATCGCACATCAGAACGTTGTTATTAACATTTTTCTTTCGATATTTTCCCGCGCTACTTGAACAAGGACATATATACACTGCTGTTCCCCCACTGTTCAAAATAACTGCAGGCAAAGAAACTCACTATGCGTATTCTGACCACGATAAAGAAACACTTATTGCAGGAATAATTAAAAAACATTCTGCAGGACGCAAAGTTGTCGTTGCGCAGGATGATGAATCAACAGATGATGTTCAAAAGGTTGAAGTTTCCGCCATGGATATGGGAGAATCACTCAAAGTTGGTTCAATCAAAATAAATGTACAACGCTATAAAGGTTTAGGAGAAATGAATCCACAACAACTTTGGGAAACAACCATGGACCCTGAACACAGAAAAATTCGTCAATTTAACGTTGAAGATGGTGAAAAAGCCGATGAAATCTTTCAGATTTTAATGGGAGACGAAGTTGCTCCACGACGAACATTTATTCAATCCCACGCGGCGGAAGTGGTGAATATTGATGCGTAAATTATTTTTCATGTCTCCTTTCATTCACAAACTCTGGACATTTCGTCAACAATTCGTCCGTTACGCAATCGTCGGTTGTTCGTCATTCATTATTGATTACGGACTGTTTTATATTTTGTATACATTTTTCGGTTGGTGGTATCTTGCCGCAACCGCGCTATCCCAAATAATAGCAATTTCCTATAACTTCACACTCAACAAACAATGGTCATTTTCCGCGCAAGGAAATACCCATAAACAAATCGCCCGATATATGATTCTCCAAACATGGAACTATCTCATTTCAATCGGCGTACTATTTCTCTTAGTACATTACGTCTCACTTGACCCGCGAATCGCAAAAATTGTTGTTGTTGGGATCGTCGTAACGTGGAACTTTCTTGCTTACAAATTTTTTGTGTATCGCAGTTGACATTGAGCATGTTACAATTTAAAAATATAATCAAACGATATGTGCTCAACTCATCTCAAATCAATTGTATGGAAAGAAAATAATTTTTATGTTTCTCAATGTTTAGATGTAGACATTTCAAGTTTTGGGAAAACAAAAAAAGAAGCACTCGCTCAACTCGCTGACGCGCTTACGTTATATTTTGAAGATATGCCATTTCCTAAAAAATAGGATCAAATAAAAAATCCAATTTTGATTGATATTTCTCAATTATACACTTTTAAACATCGCGACCATTACCTCTAAAAATTGACATCTTATACATCAACTGCGATAGTATTTGTAGTTCATTAACAATAAACTGGGAGCAAAAACATGTGTGGAATCATGGCGTATATTGGATCACTCAACGCATTTGATGTGGTTACACGTGGACTAATAGATTTATCTCCGCGAGGATACGAAGGATCTGGACTTGTATACATTGAGGATGGTGAATTGAAATGCGAGCGACGAATAAAAGCATACAACGCATCAGGTTCAGTTATAAATTTTCCACATCTGCTACTTTCTGATTGGCATCGTCAAGAACGCAAAGACGCACGCATGGTGCTTGGTCATAACAGAGCAGTCACGTCCGGAAAAATGTCTCTTGAAAACACTCATCCATTTGTTGGCAATCATGGACGTATTGCAATGGTACATAATGGAACAATCAGTAATGCTGATGCGATTCGGAAAGATTTAATTAGCCAAGGAGTAACATTTGTTTCTAAAGTTGATTCAGAAGTTGCCGTTCAACTTGTTGAACAATATGTTGTTGAACATAACACGTTATACGAGGCAGTTCAAAAAGCATTAAAACTTCTTGAGGGATCATGGGCATTCGTATTTGTAGACCAAAAAGATCCTTCTGTATTTGTATGCACAACACAAAACAGTCCACTCAAAATCGGTCTTTCTGATTCTGGCACTGTTATTGCTTCTGAAGATCAGGCGATACGACGCATCACCAACAGAGTAGTTGATATGCGCGAAAATGAGCTGTTTGTCATCAGCGCCCAAGGAATAGACAATCAACATCGAACTGAAACACGACCAATAGAAGTTGAACCAGATGAAATAGAATGTTTGGGATATGATCATCTCATGATGAAAGAAATAATGGAACAAGATCAGGTAATCTTACGAGCGCTAAAACGCGGTGAGCGATTTGATCTTGAGGATGGATGTGTTCGTGGACAAGCAATGACACAATATCACGCTCGACTTTCTTCAGCGCATCGAGTTGTGTTAGTTGGTTGTGGAACAGCATATCACGCCGCGCTTGTTGCTCGTACGTATTTTAGAGAACTTTCAGGAATAGCAGTTGTGGAGGCATGTGTTGCAAGCGAAGTTGATTTTTCTCTCATGGATCCATCACGAACAGTTGCGATTTTTATTTCGCAATCAGGAGAAACCGCTGATGTTATCAGAGCAATTAAAGACGCAAATCTAAAAGGAATACTGACACTTGGTGTCGTCAATCGTCCCGGATCAGTTGTTTCACAAATCACTCATAGTGGAATGCTCTGTTATGCCGGAGCTGAATACGCTGTCGCGAGTACAAAAGCATTTGTAGCGCAACTGACTATTTTGTATTGCATAGCAGTACAAATGGGACGTCAACGCATACAGACACGTGATCAAGGAATATCAGCATTATCCTCCATCCTTAATCTCTCACGCATAATGCATTCCATGTTAACGAATGAAGATTTTATCAATCTTTGTAATAGCGCATCACAAACACATCTGATTGAAGCCGAATTTGTTGCATTCATCGGATCCGGAATGAACTATGCACTTGCGCTTGAAGGAGCATTAAAATTTCAAGAAATCACGTATATTCCCGCAAATGGTTATCCATCTGGCGAATTAAAACATGGGCCACTAGCAGTACTTGCGAAGAAGCGCCCAGTTATTGCTCTTTTAGACGACGATGAAACTTACACACGTGTGAAAGAATATACATTTCATGTGGATAAAGCTCATTGTCCTTTGGTTATAATTACTGATGAAACACGCGTACACGATTTACGCGCCAAGCTGATGTTACAAGAAATAGCGGGAACGGTTATCGGCGTGCCAAAAGTTGATCGTTTTTTGACACCAATTCTGAAAGTTGTTCCACTCCAATTGATGGCATATTTTACCGCTTCTGCATTAGGAAAAGAAATTGACAAACCTCGCAATTTATCAAAAACCGTTACGACGGTATAATCTATACACAGGAGTCTCTTAAAATGGGACTCTTTTTTTAAACCTTTTTGCATGTCCACATCCCATCTACCCACAACACCCTGATATGCTATACTGATACTGTAGATAAATGCGATCTTCGGGTGCTTCGGTGCGATACTCATTCAATGTACTTAGGGGTACATCTCATTTCGGTTCTCCCTCCAGCATCCCGAATCTCATCATTTCTCTACAATCTCATTAGCAGTACCTAACAACCCTACCTATGACAAAGAACGGTGCGCAATTTCTCCACCGAAAAAATTCACAACTCCATACGTCGCAACCAGTTTTGCATGAGCAAGCTCGTAGATTTCGTGCGGGCGAGGAAACGCATGTGAAACCTGCTCTCAAGATTTCGGATTGGATGGAGGTGCTTGAGCGTGTGCATCGCGGTCATCGCGATGATCCGCGAGTACTACAACGTATCAAAGAAATCTACCATACACAGTATGTCATCAAACCAGAGGATGTGCCGGAATCCGCATTTCTTTTGGAACAGCGCATCGCGAGGAATCTCGGTCATGGAACTATGGAGATAGACGAAGAGTTTAAACAACAAAAACGAGAACAAATTATCACTGATCAAAAAAATAGTTTGGATAGTTGGGTGAACTATCTGACGCACGAGGATGCGGTGTATCCCACGTGGGCACTCTACTTTGCGTTCACCTCGGTTGTCGCCATGGGAACCTACGAAAAAACAGAACACGACGACGGAACCATCTCCGCGCGGTTTACGAAACGAACTCACGATACCGTCGCCAGTTTCCCTATTCTGAACGCCGCCGCGTTTGCGCTCACGATAGGTGCTCTCTCGGCACAGCTTGATCTACACGAACAACCGAAACACGCGCGTACCCCACTTCCTAACATGAGCGTCAAACTCAACGACGAGAAATTCAAACAACTTCTCTCAACGGAAAACTTTTCAAAACTGTATGCTCAATTTTTACTGGAACAACCAATGTACTCAACCGAAGGATTGTCAGAAATTCGTGGTAGATGGACAACGTATGAGTGTGGCAGTGAACCAGATGAATTAGTTGCTTCTCTTGCCGGATACCCGCTTGAATGGTGTATTCGGGATATAGGAACCGCGAGGAGTTACCTTGCGGGGGGTGATATGCATATCTACTATTCCATGAACACCGATGGTGAACCAACCGTACCACGTCTTGCAATCGCAATGAACGGGGACGCGATACGAGAAGTTAAGGGCATCGCGGTAGAGCAAAACATTGACCCGTATATCGCTCCTGTCATTGAAAAAAAAATGACTGAATTTCCTGATGGAAAAAAGTACCAAAAAATGTCTGCTGATATGAAACGTGTAACGGAGATAGATGAACGGATTATGCACGGTGGCCGACTTCTGAAAGATGAACTTCGTTTTCTCTATGAGATAGATAGAAACATAGAAGGATTTGGATACGCGAGGGATCCGAGAATTGAGACAATTCTAAAAGGAAGAGACAAACGAGACGATCTCGCTATGGTATTTGATTGTACGAAAGATCAAATTAGTATAACCGAAGAAGAAGCGTTACGAGGGAATATTAGATACCATTATGGAGATCTTGACCTCTACCGTCTCACCTCTGCCGAAGGTCTCACCTTGCCGGAATCGATTGGCGGCTATCTGAGCCTCTACAGTCTCACCTCTGCCGATGGGCTCACCCTGCCGGGATCGGTTGGTGGCAATCTAAACCTCGCCAGTCTCACCTCTGCCAAAGGGCTCACCTTGCCGGGATCGGTTGGTGGCGATCTAAACCTCTACAGTCTCACCTCTGCCAAAGGGCTCACCTTGCCGGGATCGGTTGGTGGAGATCTGGACCTCCTCAGTCTCACCTCTGCCAACGGGCTCACCTTGCCGGAATCGGTTGGTGGCAATCTAAACCTCTCCAGTCTCACCTCTGCCAAAGGGCTCATCTTGCCGGGATCGGTTGGTGGCCATCTGGACATCTCCAGTCTCACTTCAGCCGACGGTCTCACTTTGCCGAGATCGGTTGGAGTAGTTCTGGACCTCCACAGTCTCACCTCTGCCAACGGGCTCACCTTGCCGGGATCGGTTGGTGGCAATCTTGACCTCTCCAGTCTCACCTCTGCCAACGGGCTCATCTTGCCGGAATCGGTTGGTGGCTATCTGGACCTCTCCAATCTCACCTCTGCCAACGGACTCACCTTGCCGGAATCGGTTGGTGGCGGTCTGAAACTCTCCAATCTCACCTCTGCCAACGGACTCACCTTGCCGGAATCGGTTGGTGGCGATCTGTTCCTCAACAGTCTCACCTCTGCCGAAGGGCTCATCTTGCCGAAATCGGTTGGTGGATACGTGTATCTGAACTATGTACCTGTTAAAGAAAAAAAAGAACTTCAAAAAAAATATCCTGCACATAATATTATATAGTGACCAAAGAAAATATTCATTTCGTACGATACATATTTTAATCATACAACTATCTCATTTCAATCGACGCGCTAGTTCTCTTAGTACATTACACATTACTTGACCCGCGA
>CAYVCS010000071.1:0-10317 GCA_964450455.1 uncultured Gammaproteobacteria bacterium
GTTGACGAGATTTCTCACCCTTGCGAGGGATTCGAAATGACGTGGGTGGGGTCGGTTCAAGATGACGTGGGTGGGTGTGGATTCGAAATGACGTGGATGGGGTCGGTTCGAAATGACGTTTGCTAATGCTACTTTTTCAAAACTTGATCAAGTATTTGTTTGAATTGTTCAATGGGTACTGCTCCATTTACCGGAATCTTTTGATCTCCTACTAGAATAATATTATAGGGCGTTCCAGTTCCGCCGGCGGCGAGGGCAGCTTTCGCGTCTTCATCCACTTCTTTCTTTAATTTTCCTTCTTTAAGACATGTATCAAACTTTGACGTATTTAAACCAACTTGTTTTGCGATTGCCGATAATTCAGCATCGTCTCCTCCTTCATCTCCATTAAATATTGCATCAGTATAGTTCCAAAATCCATCTTGTCCTCCTATGCTACCCGCACATTCAGTAGCGACTGCTTTATGTTCTGCATTTGGATGTAATGAAAGAAGTGGAAAATGTCTATAAATCCAATTAACTTTTCCATCGTAGTCTTTCATGAGTTGAACCATGGTCTCATGATGACGTTTACAAAATGGACATTCAAGATCTGAAAATTCAACAATTGAAACAGACGCTTTTTTTGAACCACGAACCCACTCATCTTTTTTAAGCGTCAATTCAATCACTGGTGGAGCGGCGTTTGGATCTGTAGGTTGAACTTGTGCTACATTAGTATTTCCGGAATCAGATTTGTTGCTCAATAATCCCCCATTAAAAACCAATCCTAGTAATACAAAAAAACCGACTATAAACAATCCGCCAACTCCCACCACAAGTCCAAGATAAAATGAAACTTTAGCTCCAATTTTTTCAAATACTGACGAATGAGATGATTCACTCATATTTTGTATAGTTATTATTTTTTATGACTCTATGATAGCACACATCCCTACTAAAACAAATTTCTGCTGTGCATAACAATTCCGCAACAAACTTTTTCAAAACTTTACCCTACACTCTATAAAGCCAACAAAAGCCAACGCGCGGGATTGAACCGCGGACCTCGTCCTTACCAAGGACGTGCTCTACCAACTGAGCTACGTTGGCGCAATCTAAAATCATAAATCATCAATCGTTCTCCTCAACTCGTCTAACTTTTGATTTTCAGGATTTGCAATACGAAACTGTTCATATACTTCGCGCGCTACATCTTTATTCTTCAAAAGTATAGCAACTCGCAAATATGCGTCAAGATATTTTGGATTCATGGACTCTACACCAACAGCACGTTCATAAGCACGCAATGCGTACAACGTTTTATCCATTTTTTCATATGCTTGTCCTAAATCATAATGCCGAACTGCAATGTGTGGGTCTATTTCAAGAGCGCGTTTTAAATATTCTATCGCATCCTTAAATCGCTCCTCTTTATACGCAATCATTCCTAAACGATTAAACGCTCTACCATCTTTAGGGTCTAACTTTACTAAAAATGCATATGTTTCTTTGGCTTCATCATATTTTCCCGTCGCAAAATATAATCGTCCTAAACCACGATATGCATCAACAGTACGAGGAGCAAAACGCAAAACTTCAATAAAACTTCTTTCGGCATCATCAAATTTTTCAAGTAATAACAATCGTTCCGCGTCATTCAGTAATGCGGCAAGCGCTTCTGGGGGAGGTATTTTTTTAATTTCTTTTCCTTTCTTTTGGGCTCGAGTTTTAGCATATTGAAAATATGTTTTTTGAACTCGCGCGCGAAAAAGAGTTTGAATTTTTTTTAAGAATTTTGAAAGTGGCAACGATATTCCTTGAACACGTGATGAAAATTTTTTCAATACGCGAGAAAATTGGTCATCAAGAATTTCCTTCTTTTTTTGCTTCTCAATTTCTTGAGGTAAATTATCAATATCTAACAAAGCAATTTGCGGAAATTTTTTAATCAGAACAACAAACGTAATCACTACGCCTGTTATAATCAAAAGAAATGGAATAAATGTAAACGGCATATTTTGCTCTAGCTTTTTAGATAACTAGCTTCTTAGCTTACTAGGATAGACTTTAGGAATTAGCTTACTAGGCTAGACTTTAGGAATTAGCTTACTAAACTAGACTTTAGGAATTAGCTTATTAGCTTCTTAGAAAATGGCGACGCCCTAACAAGCTAATTATCTAAAAAGCTAGAGAAAGCATGGTGCGCAAACTTTCAAATTTTGTACTTGCAGAACCAACAAGTACTCCATCGCATAGTTCTATTTCCATAAAACTTTCAAGATTTTCTGGGTTTACTGAACCTCCATACAACATACCGCATGTTGGTACGAGAGATTGAATATATGTAAACATTGCATTCGCAGAATCGCGTGTAATAGAAACACCATTTCCGTTTTTAGAAATAGCATACACTGGCTCATACGCAATAACGCAACGCGCAACAAGCTCATCAGAAATTCCGTATAATCCTTTTTGAATTTGTAATGCTATAACTTCTGATGATTTTCCTGCAGAAAATTGTTCCTTTGTTTCACCCACACATAGAACTGGCGTCATACCCGCTTTCAAAACTGCGCTAACTTTCTGTGCAATCAACGTGTCTGTCTCTAGCGCCAATCTCCTTCGTTCAGAATGGCCAATGATGCAATATCGTACGCCTAGCGACGCGCAATCTTGTGGCGTAATAAAACCCGTGTATGCTCCCTGATTTTCAACATAACAATCCTGTACGGCTAGCGCCGCGAATGATGGAATGCGACTACAAGGATGGAGGGCAAGATGATTCGGGGCAAACGCGACATCATATCGTGCTGTTTGAAATTCTGAAACTTGTTGAAATAAACTAATACTTTCTTCTATTGAAAGATAACATTTCCAATTTCCAAGAAACAGTTTTTTTTTCATATCGCTCGTTTCAAAATATTCTCAAATGGTGTGGCGTCTTTAAATGTTCCAATCATCGCTAACTTTGCTTGATCAAATTGTATAACTTCACGCGCGATATTTGTAACTTCATCAAGCGTAACTGCGTCAATTTTTTTGCAACGTTCACTCGGCGTTTCTATCTGTCCTCGCAGAGACCATTGCTTACCATACCATTCAGCAAGTTCACTAGAATTTTCAAGCGACAACGTAATTCTTCCACGCATATTTTCTTTCGCGCGCTGTAATTCTTCGGGCGTAATTCCCTGTTCACGAATTTTTTTCAATTCATCAATAATAGTTTGCAGAGCTTCTTCACTTTTCTCGGGAAGCAATCCCGCATGAACTGAAAAAACTCCTGTTTCACGATATGCAGTTACATCTGTTTTGACGATATACGCAAGTCCGCGACGCTCCCTGACTTCAGTAAATAATCGCGAACTCATTGTCGCGCCTAAAATAATATGAAGTAATTTTAACGCTTGCAAACGAGAATCATCGTAACTCACTCCGCGAAATCCAAGACACATTACGGCTTGTTCAGTTTCTTTCCATTTTAATGCAACACGAGGAGAATCAATAAACGTATGATGAATATAATTATTTTTATCTTCAGCCGATTCCCTAACGCTCGCTCCAAAATATCTTTCAGCACGTTCATTAATATCAAGTGGCAATTTTCCCGCAATCACTACAGTCATATTTTGCGGAGTATAAAATCTATCACGAAATCCTACCATTCCCTCACGCGTAAATGTATGAATAATTGTGTCAGTTCCACCAATTTTCCATTCTAAAGGTGATCCACAAAACAGTTGAGCTTCCATACATTCTTCAATATCCATCATCGGATTATCTTCATACATATGTAATTCCTCCGCAATCACACCCTTTTCTCGTTCAATTTCTTCAGCATCAAATTTTGAATTCCACAACATATCGGAAACAATATCCAGCGCAGTATCAAGTCGCGATGTATCAATACGAACATAATATCCCGTAAAATCTTTACTCGTATACGCATTATATTCTGCACCAAATCCATCAAGTTCACGAGAAATATCAAGAGTTGTCGGACGCTTTGTTGTCCCCTTAAACATCATATGTTCAATGAAATGTGAAACTCCATTTAATTCCTGTGTTTCATATCTGCTTCCCACCGGAAATAACACTAATACCGTAGTTGCATTTGTGTAGTCATTCGGGATAGTAATCAATGTTGAATGATTGCTCAATGTTGTTCGTGTATACATAGTAGGTTAACAAATAACATGCTGTATATCGCATGTACATAAATAATTGACAACATCAGTCCAGCGCCTGTTCAAAATATGGAATAAGTTCATCAATCGCGACGCGCGTTTGTTCCATAGTATCTCTATCACGCACCGTAACCGCGTTGTCGTTTAGCGTATCAAAGTCAACGGTGACACAATAAGGTGTACCAATTTCATCTTGCCTACGATAGCGTTTTCCGATTGATGCTGTTTCATCATATTGACACATATATTGTTTATTCAAACTATGCAACAATGTTGATGCGATAGTTTGTAATGGTTCTTTTTTAGATAATGGCAAAATAGCAATCTTGATAGGAGCAAGCGATTTTGGTAAACACAATGTTATTTCGCGTTCGTGCACCGCATCTTCTTTTCCACTTCTTGCTTCTGATTCTTTGTATGATGACAATAACACTGCGAGTATTGTTCTCGTTAATCCCCATGTTGGTTCTATGACGTGAGGAATATATGATGTATTAGTTTGCGCATCGTTATAACTTAAATCCTTTCCCGACGCTAATGCGTGACGCGAAAGGTCAAAATCAGTTCTGTTTGCCAAACCATATAATTCTTTTTGACCAAATGGATATACAAATTCAGTATCAATGGAACGTGTACTATAATGCGCGCGATCAGCATATGCTATTTCAACATATTTCACACGACTCTCATCAAGTCCAATAGCTTGAACCCACAATTTTTGTTGCGCTAACCAATGCTCAAAATATGTTTCAGCGTCATCTGGATGTACAAAATATTCTAATTCCATCTGTTCAAATTCTCGTGTTCTAAAAATAAAATTTCCCGGAGTAATTTCATTTCGGAATACTTTTCCAATTTGAGCTATACCAAACGGGATACGTTTTCTCATCGTTTCGGCGATTGTTTTAAAGTTTACAAACATTCCTTGAGCTGTTTCTGGACGTAAATATACGCCATTATTAGCTTCTTCAATTGGCCCAAGATGCGTTTTAAACATCATGTTGAACTGTTTCGTTTCAGTAAAATCTGTACTTTTGCATGTGGGACAAATTCCCTGTATTTGATCTTCACGAAATCGTCCATGACACTTTTTACATTCAACTAATGGATCAGTAAAATTTTGAACATGTCCTGATACTTCCCACACTTTCCTATTCATAATAATATCTGTATCTATGCCCACCACATCGTCTCTCTCCTGCACAAACATTTTCCACCACAATTTTTTGATATTATTTTTCAATTCAATTCCAAGCGGACCATAGTCAAAACTATTTGCGAGTCCACCGTAGAGAGCTGAACCCGGAAATATAAATCCTCTGCGTCGTGCGAGTGAAACAATTTTCTCCATTTCGTCTTCCATGCAAAAAAATTTATAATTTTCTTATTTCGTTTTCTTTTTTAAGAGACATCTCATCAATGATGCTATTAAACGATTTGATAGAAACTTCAAGTTGTTCTTGTGAGCGATACCGATCGTCTTCAGAAATTTCTTTTGCTCGTTCTTTCGTAATTAAATCGTTCTTTACCTCATCACGAATTCTACGTATGCGAATGCGCGTTTCTTCAACCATCTTTTTCATAACTTTTACCATGGCAAGTCGCGTTTCTTCAGTTGGTTGAGGAACATTAATGCGCAAGGTTTTTCCATCCTGTTGCGGATTCAAACCTTGACCTGATTCATGAATTGCTTTTTCAATAACTGCGACCAAACTTTTATCCCACGGCTCAATCGTTAATGTTCGCGCATCTAGAACATTGACTCCTGCCAATCCTTTTAATGGCATAGAATTTCCATAAGCTTCTACAACAATTGATTCCACTAAACCGGCATGAGCTCTACCAGTTCGCAATGTTCGTAATGATTCTTCAAGATGCACTATCGCACTCTGCATTCTAGATTGTTGTTCTGCTTTATCCATATATGTTTGCATTTTACACAATTACTGCGACAATGCAAATCCCGCTATATATATAATTTGTGGCGCTTCAGTATCAAATACAATTGAACCTAGCGCTCGTGTTGTCGGTGCTTTTTGAGTTGTCCATGTTTTTCCTCTATCCGCGGAGAACACCAATGTTGATGTTTGTCCTACAGCCGTTGCATATACCAATTTATTACTGTCATCTGGATTCACGGCAAACGAATAGATTGTCGCTTCGCCCGGTGCGGTAATGAGCGACAACGGCGTCCACGTATCCCCACCATTTTGTGAAGAAAATATTCCATATCCTGAATACATATAAAAAATATCCGAGCGAACATCCCACGCTAGACCACGAAATTCTTTTGAACGACTATAATCAGTTTGACTAGGAGTAATAGTCAACCATGTTTTTCCTTTATCAGCGCTGTTTCTTATTCCATTGTCTGTCAACCCAACATATAAAATATTTGGATCAAGCGGATATGAAAAAATTTTCTGAATAGGTGATTCAAAGCGTTGTTCGGAAATCCATGTTTTTCCACCTGTTTCACTTTTTAACAAAACGCCTGCCTGTGTTCCCGCATACAATACTTTTGATTGTTTTGCGTCCATAGTAAGATAAGAAATAATCGCTGATGGATTTTGGTCAACATATATTGAATTAAATGTTCGTGAACAATCTTCACTTTTCAATATTTGATGTTGAACCGCAACATATATACGACATGTAGTAGTTGGATCAACAACAATAGACGTTACTGTTCCTGTCCGAACATCATTTGGCTGATGCCACGTGCGTCCTTGGTCATACGTATAAATCATTCCGTTTCCTTTTGTACCTGCATATAGTGTTTTTCTGTCCGTTGGATCAACAACAAGTGTCGCAATATTAACCGATGCAATCGTTCCGGGCTGTCCAGAAACCGTCGGAATTAACACACGATGTTGCCACACAATTCCCCCATTTTCAGATACATACAATCCACCATCCAACTGAACTGGCTTACTTTCGCCGATTCCAAACGTTGATGCGCATCCCTGACCAAATAATAAAACCGAAACTCCAAACGAGACGACTTGAAATAATTTTTTCATATGTGAAGTTAATTTATGATTTTAGATTGATGATTTTATATTTTGTCAATCTAAAATAGATTATACACTAATTACGAAAATCGCGGAAGTGAAAGAATAAATTCATCAAACGCCGCTTTTGGTTGAACATTATGATGAATATATAATTTGGATTTTAACGCCATATCAAACGACATAAGTAATTGTGGCAACAAATTTTTCCGCTTCAATCCATGTGAATACAAAAACGCTCGTAACATCACAACAATTTGATCAATCAATGTATTTACACGAATTCTAGCAGTTTGAACATCAGAAGGAATAACTGTTTCAACCCATTGCAAACGTTTATCGTCTGACGACGTCATTATCTGATACAAATTTTTACTTGTTTCAAGATATCCATCTCGTATTTTTTGTTGCTCTAAAATTCTCATCAATTCCCCCGGTCTACCTCCAGCCCATGTAATCATTTTCTCAATCATCCCCTGTTCATAGTCACCCTCTATCAACATTTGCATATCGTGAGCATGAACAAAATTCAAATAAACTATTGCACAGCGGGATAATACAGTTTTCGGAATATTCTGAATATGCTCGGAAGTCATCATGATATATGTATTACGCTGTGGTTCCTCTATGGTTTTCAATAATGTATTAAACGATCGCGTTACAACTGATTCAATATGTTCTATGATTATCACACGACGCAAAGCATTCATAGACGTTCTCTGTTGCCACTTGGAAACTGAACGCATCGGATCAATAGATAATTTTGCTTCATCAGCATCTTTTGTAATAACTAAAAATTCTGAATGCGAATTGAGTTTTTCTTCATCGCAATCTAGCAGACGAGCCGCAAGCATGCGCGTTAATGTTCGTTTCCCCACACCACCCGCGCCAACAAAAAGTATTGCCTGTTGCAGTGCATCACGTTCCACAAGATTCATCAAATGGTTAAATTGAACAGTATTTCCTATAAATTTTTTCATATTCTACAGCATATCACGGTTTTTAAAATTATCACATAGAGTGAACCATAATAAAATATTCCTATGTATACGTCATAGCGAACAGCACATACCCACGTCATGTCGAACCGTACGTTTTTACGTCATATCGAACCGCGGTGAGATATCTCGTAGACGTGGAAGCGGTACGAGATTTCTCACCCTTCCGAGGGATTCGAAATGACGTATCCATTTTTACGTCATATCGAACCGTGGTGACATGGTACTCCGTAGGGGTAAATATCTCGTAGACGCGGAAGCAAAAATATTATGATCCATTACATTAAAACGAAAAAACACATCCGTGGATGTGTTTTGTAATAGGTGGGTGTGTTCCCCTGATTCCTGACGAATCAGGGGAACACATAGCAAGTGAAACTATGCCCGAGGTAGGAGCGTCCCAACTACTGTCGGAACGCTATACGGGTAAGCAATCACTCTCCTTGAAATGTGAATGGCGGCGAGCGATTCCCCTACGGAGTGCCGTTCCCGCCGTCCTTCTTGTCCCGATCCACGCGGCGCACCTTGGCGTACTTCGTGCCAAACACGACCTTCTCGAGGTCGAACAGCGCGTAAAGCGTCTCGGTCAGCAACCCCGCCAACGCGCGACCCTTGGGAGTCTCGCGAGTCCAGTTCTTGTGGCTGATGTTCACGGACTGCCAGTTCGTTCCAATCTGCTGGTCTAGTTTGCCGTTCAAGACCCGAAAGAAGAACGGCTTCTGGTCGGGTTTTGGTTCGCTCTGACCAGTCATGGTCTTGTCCACGACCCAGGACACCTTCACTTCCACCGAGATCCCATCTTGGTAGGATTCTCCCGCTCGCGTAACCTTGACGAGCATGAAGTTGTAAAGGTGATCAACCACGCTCTCGCACCACGCCTTCTCCCCCTTTCCGCGTACATGGTGGGTGACCATCTTCCGGCCACTCTCCACATACTTGAACTCACGCCTTGGCTCCTGCGCACAAATCGTCAGAAGCTTCGCGAACGTCTTCGCGGCATCCGGCCGCTCGTCCTTGGCTACGCCAAGTTCGCCACCAAAATCATCATCATGTTCTGACATTTTTTCTCCTTTTTCTCGACATCGCTAGCACGGCTACCTCGCCGCACTCTTATTTTTCAACGTGCTACATGACGCGAGTAAATTCTCGGCATGCATTAATGTTTATAGAATAGCAGATAGATTTGCGTTTGTCAATAACAGCAATAATAACCTTCAAAAAGTACGTATAAAAATTCATATTTTCTGCTCAAATGAGTAAAATATCTACCCTCATTCAATTGTCAGCATTGACATAACAAAAAAAATATGTTATCATTTTGGCATTAGTTCGTTGAAATTTGAGGGTGTAGTAAACGTGTTGTTCAAAAAACCACAAAGAAGCGGCTTGAGTAAAGATAGTACAACAACAATGTATTTCCCTGATGTATGTCACGGAATGACAAAAATTGTTGCACGTATCTTACATTGATGAAATCGAGTCGTGGAATGCGACTTGAGTGAATATATGACGAATGTCAACTCTTTTCAGACATTAAAAAGAGAACAACATTCAACATATATCACAAAAGCCGCGAACAACACCCTCAACACGACACGATTATATCAATGACTCAAAACCGCCTCTTTCATGACGAGAAGAGGTAACATAAATGAGTTGTTTGAAGACTTTCGATCCCAGTACCAAGCCATTTGACTGCTACGTGATTCCCGATCAGGGAACGTCAAAGAAGTCGCCACGCGACACCTCACGAATCATCCGCAAGGGTGGAAAGGGAGGCGGCGGTGGAGGCGGCGGTGGAGGCGGCGGTGGATTTGGCGGAACAGGATATGGTTTGTAGGAAATCAGAATTCTGAACCAACAAATCAAAATGTAATAAGAGGCACCCACCTCTTTGAAAGAGGGGTGCCTCTTTTTTTATTGAAAAATACTATAGTTACCATTATGTCGTTGGTATATCTCCAATCGGTTGAGTGCTTCCAAGTGCCCAAATTAGATCAAACATGACATTCATATTTTTTGCTAAGTATGAATCTTCAATTAAAACAGCTGAATAATCATCACGAAATATCCAAAACACTGTATAATTCCCATACACACCAATCTCTCCTATAAATGGATATTTTTTTTCAGAAATGT
>CAYVCS010000072.1:0-3638 GCA_964450455.1 uncultured Gammaproteobacteria bacterium
AAGCTTTGATAAAACCATCAAAATCTGGAAACCAGACAAACAAGGTCATTACCAAAATGTTGAAACACTTAAAGGGCACAAAAACTTCGTGCGAACACTCCAAGTCCTCCCCGATGGACGGATTGTTTCGGGAAGCAATGATAACACCATAATAATTTGGGATGGCATACCTTGTTGAGATTGCACGTCAACTCGTTTATTGAATGATTAGGTTATTGTCATCTCGTGCTTTTTTATATGTCATCTCGGGTCGCAACGTCCGAGACGTCCCCGACTAAAGTCGGGTCGCACGGATCCGCGCACTCGCCTTTTGCGAGATGACGCGGAAGAGATCTTGTGATGGTGGGAACGTGGACGAGATTTCTCACCCTTGCGAGGGATTCGAAATGACGTGGGTGGGTGTGTGCGGGATTCGAAATGATGTATTCACTTTACGTCGTCGTATATCGCAACGTCCGAGACGTCCCCGACTAAAGTCGGGTCGCACGGATCCGCGTACTCGCCTTTTGCGAGATGACGCGGAAGAGATCTCGTGATGGCACGGACGTTGACGAGATTTCTCGTTGCGACTCGAAATGACGTGGGTTGGGTGCGGGATTCGAAATATATTGTCCATACAGGGAAAGTGTATAACCATTTTTTTAAATATGTGCTATACTAAATACATCCATTCAACCTGTGGATGTATTTATTTATGAACTCGCACAACGAGTGAAATGTAGACAATTTCATTTCCTTGTTATGCGATTTATACAATTTGGTTTTACCAAATTATGATTCGGTTTATTGGGGGGTACTTGTATCAGAGAAAACGATGGGTTGTCATCGCGACTTTTTTTGTTGTGTGGTGTTGTATAACGATAGTGTGGACAACTGGGGCTAATGCGCAAGTGCTAACAGTTGCTGACACGGGAATACAAGACGCCGCGGCAAGCGGACTTGGTGGAGGAAGTATTACTATTATTATCGCGCGAATTTTGAGAGCTTTTTTTGCCTTATTAGGAATTACTGCAGTTGGATTTTTTGTGTATGCTGGCGCATTGTGGATGACTGCAGGAGGTGATTCAAAAAAAGTGGAAACGGCAAAAGATATCATGAAGAATGCTACGATTGGCATGGCAATTATGTTGAGCGCTTTTGGAATCGTTCAATTTATTTTGAATGCATTACTTGAAGGAACAACCGGAACGGGTGGAGGAAGTGGTTTGGCAGGAGCGGGGAATCCGCCTGGATTTATTGGTGGAGCGGCGCTTGGTCAATCAATTGAATATGTACTTCCTGAACCACAAGCGATAGATGTGTTTCGTAATACATCAATCATCGTACAATTCAAAAAAGAACTGATTCCCTCATCGTTTTTGACGAATGTTACTGACGCAACAACAAGCAATCCAAAAGGAACTTTAAATACCAATGTCGTGAAAATTTTTAAAACTACGACGGGGGAAAGTAGCGCGTTTACGGCGAATGATGTTGCTGTTGATGTTCGTGTACTTGACGATACGGTTGCCGGTTTACCTCGTAAACGCACACTCCTCACTATTTCACTCAAGAATAATGGATTGTTCGGTTTGTCAACAGAAAGTGTTCCCTACACAGTGAAGCTCGGCCCACAAATTCAGACATTGAATGAAGCACTTATTCCTCAACCATTATTTATTTCTGCATCTGGCTATGAATGGAATTTTACGGTTGGCACAAAAGTTGATCTTGAACCACCGATTATCACGAGTGTGTATCCGGCAAAAGATTCTCAAAAGAATTATCGGAACGCGCATGTGATAGTTAATTTTAATAAACCAATGATGCCGTCAACCATATTAGCGAAGACATATTTGTCTGCATTTGTGTTGAATGGAGCGAATATTGCGGGTGTGTGGACGATTTCTAATATGGCAAAAACTGCAGAATTTAGAACTGATAAAGAATGTGGAAAAAGTATATGTGGTGATATATTTTATTGTTTTGAACCAAGTATCTCGGTTCAAATTACGGCAATTCCCGCGACAATTGATACTGTAGCGGGAGCGCCAAAAGGTGTCTCACAAAGTGGTTTAATGAGTATCACTCAAAATTCTCTTGATGGAGATGGTGATGGAATAGCAGAAGGTCCTGCTGTCGGCACAATACTGAATGATACTAGGCAGTGGGCGTTTGGTGTCGGAACGGCGATTGATATTGATTCGCCAATAATTGAAACAATAGACCCAAGTTTGACGAATAAAAATAATGTTGCGCCAACATTACCTATCTCGGGACGGTTTAATGAAATACTTCTTCCCTCAACAATTAGTAATGTCCGTTTTGATCAGCCAACTGGTTTAGAACAATACTATTATCCGTTTGCATCAATACTTGACGCAAGTAACGCGCTTGTTTCGAGCGTATCCGTTAATCCAGTAAAAACAATGATTACGCTTTTTCATGCTCCGTTTATAGAAAGCACAACAACGACTATCTATAGTTTCAAACCGGCGTTTACTGAAGGGGTTTTAGATGCGCAGTCAAATTGTTATGTTCCCTCGGCTGGACCGTCCTGTGATTATAGTAATAAAGATGTGTCAAATCCCTATTGTTGTGATGGTGCAAAAGCGTTACTTGGAACCGTCTGCGCGGATAAATACAAAACAATACAATAAATAATTAGTAACATGCGTAATTTTCGTTCATATAAAATGATAGTTCTGCTCATCATTGTGGTGGGTGGATTTATGATTTTTGACACGCTGTTCGCGCAAACTTTGAAAGTTAGCGATACAGGGATTCAAGACGTTGCGGCAAGTGGACTTGGTGGAGGAAATATAACCTTGACAATCGCGAAAATTATCCGTGCGTTTATCGGATTGCTGGGAATTGTTGCGATTGGATTTGTCGTATATGGAGGATGGGTTTGGATGACGGCGGGAGGGGACGCAAAAAAAGTTGATTCAGCAAAAACAATTATCATTAATGGCACAATTGGCATGGCGATTGTCCTTTCATCATTTGCGATAGCGTCGTTTATCATAAGCGCTTTGTTGAAAGGAACAACAGACGGGGGATTAGGTGGTGGAGGAGGCGGCGGCGGAGGAAATCCTAATTGTATTGGTTGTGGTGGAACAAATGCGATGACTACACAATTGCCGAGTAGCACTAAAGCGGGATTTCTTGATTCGTTCACGGTGTATTTTTTTAAGAATATAAGCGATCCTATTCAAGTTTCTTTAAGTTCGGTAGTTTCGGGACAATCACTCAAATTGTATCAAAACGGTGTTATCATCCCTGTTGATGTAACATCAAATGTCAATACATTGGTATTAAAAGTAAAAGAGATAGACGCATTTCGTTGTGATACGAATAGTAAAAATAAGCAATATTGTTTTAAAAATGATGCTAAATTTCGGTTGGAGTTGAAAGATGGATTAGGAGGAATTGTCGCAATTGATGGTACTCCGCTTATCTGCTCAAATGCGCGACCATGCGAAGGTGAATTTTCTATTGGGAATATTGACGATTCAACGCCGCCAACAGGCGCAATTTCCAAACTTACCATGACAGGAGGAATGATTTTTTATAGTGGAAATGGTATGCCTATTGGAAGCGCGTTTACCGGGCAAGGAGATGGGGCGGATAATTTAGAATTACAATCAATAGAGCTC
>CAYVCS010000073.1:0-8163 GCA_964450455.1 uncultured Gammaproteobacteria bacterium
TCATTTTTTCAAAAAAGTGGGGATACTGATATTTTGCGTATTGCTCGTGCAGTACAAGTTGTTGATGTTGCTCAAAATGTCTTTGATGAGTTTTTTCATGGTATTTCTCGGCATGTACGAGTGGTTTCGTATGCAGACGGAATTTTGAATGTCGCTGTTTCATCTGGCTCTGCCGCATCTGACATAAAAATCAATGAACAAACTATCATAGAAATTATCAATCTCAAATCTCGCGATATTCTGACCTGCGAAATTCACAAAATTCGCTGTCTTGCAAACGGCACACATACTCGCTAACATAAAGATTAAATTAACATTCATATTTTCTCGTAATGCGCTATGACATATCGTGGATACGTAAGTTATATGACGTTAGGTACTTTGATGGCAGTTGCAGTTTTTCTCGCAACTATTTTTTCTGTTAGTCCGTATCAAGGTCCAGCGGGAATTTTATTATTTTATCTATCACTGTTTTTGTCGTTGATTGGAATTTTTTCGTTATGTGGATTGGGTACTCGCGTTTTAATTCTACGAACAAAATTGATGCGACTGTTTGTGGTACGAGATAGTTTTAGACAAGCAATTTTTTTATCACTATTTTTAATTGCATGTTTGATGTTGCAAAAAATGGTGTTATTACATTGGTGGTCATTTGTATTATTATTTGTTTTTGTCGTGAGTTTGGAATTCTTTTTTTCTTCAAGTAATCATGTATAAACATATGAGATTATCAAACATGTTAGGTTCAACTCGTCGTGATGTGCCACGCGATGAGTTGAGTATCAATGCGCAATTATTGATGAAAGCTGGTTTTATTGATAAGACGATGGCTGGAGTGTATACGTTTTTACCACTCGGTCTCAACGTTTTGCGAAATATAGAAAAAATTGTACGCGAAGAAATGGAACGCGCTGATGCGTACGAATTGCTTATGCCAGCATTACAACCAAAAGAATTGTGGGAAACAACAAATCGTTGGGAAGGATTTGACGCGTTACTTAAAGTTCATGGACAATCTGATGCGATATATGCTCTTGGTCCAACACATGAAGAAGTTGTAACTCCACTTGCGCAAAAATATATTCATTCATATAGAGATTTGCCTCGCGCGGTATATCAAATTCAAACAAAATTCCGTGATGAGCCACGAGCGAAATCAGGATTATTGCGTGGACGAGAATTTTTGATGAAGGATTTATATAGTTTTCATATGGATGAGTCGGATTTGGCAATCTATTATGAAACGATGCAGAAAGCATATGCCCGCGTTTTTAAACGATTAGAACTAGATGCGCATATGGTTGAAGCTTCGGGCGGTTCATTTTCAAAATTATCACATGAGTATCAAGTGTTGTGTGAATCAGGAGAAGATAAAATATTTATTTGCACGTGTGGTTTTGCTATTAATCAGGAGATTGCTGAAGTGTCCGCAGGTGATGTGTGTCCGAAGTGTGTTACAGGGAAAATTGCAGAACACAAAGCGATTGAAGTGGGAAATATATTTAAGCTGAATAGAAAATTTTCCGACCCGTTTAAGTTTGTGTTTACCAATGCAGAGGGAGCTGTGTGTCCCGTGTATATGGGGTGTTACGGAATAGGAATTTCACGCTTAATGGGAACGATTGTAGAGATGCATCACGATGCTGATGGGATTATATGGCCTCGTGGTGTCGCTCCTTGTCAGATACATATTATTCAGCTAGGATCGGAGGATGAAGTACTACAAACAACCTCTGCATTACTTTCACAACTTGAACAAAATGAATACAGTTACTTGTTTGACGATCGCGGAGTTTCGGCAGGAATAGCATTAAAAGATGCTGATATGATAGGAATTCCGTTTAGAATTGTCATAAGTAAACGCTCAATAGAGCATGGTGGAGTTGAACTCGCGAGACGATCTGTTGCATCGTCTGAATATCTCACTGTGAACGAGGTGCTTTCAAAAGTTGTGCGGTAAATTGTAGATGTAAAATGTATGATTTTAGATTTACGATTTTAGATTTTAGATTTGTGACTACGTAAATCTAAAATCGTAAATCTAAAATTTAAAATCGAAAAATCCTATGTTTGCAAAGTATTTAGGACGATTCTCTAAACAATTTGGTATAGATTTGGGTACTTCCAATACTCTGATTTTTCAACCTGAAAAAGGTATTATTATTGATGCTCCAACAGTTGTAGCAATCAATAATAAAACAAATCAAATTATTGCAGTAGGACATGAGGCAAAAGAAATGGTGGGAAAAATTCCACCCTATATTGATACGTATTTGCCACTTTCTCGCGGAATCATTTCTGATTATGAAATCACTGAAAAATTATTGAGATATTTGATGGCTCGCGCTCATGAACAATCAACAACTCTTATTCCGAATCCTAGCGTGTTAATTGGTGTTCCGCTTGAAGCGACTGAAGTTGAACGAAAAGCAGTTGAGGATGTTGTGCTGGCATCAGGCGCACGTCAGGTAATTATGGTAGAGGATATTATGGCGGCGGCAATTGGCGCGAGGTTGCCCATTGAAGAGCCTGTCGGAAGTTTGATTGTTGATATAGGTGGAGGCAAATGTGAGATTGCGGTGGTATCATTAGGGGGAATTGTTGAATGGCGAACGACTGCAAGCGCGGGGATTGAAATGCAGAGGCATATTATGACGTATGCAAAAGATGTGTTCAATGTTCTGTTAGGTGAAGCAAACGCCGAGCAAGTTAAAATTCAATTAGGTTCCGCTATAGCAGGACCATCAAAATTGGAAATGAAGGTGCGAGGACGAGATATGGTCAGTGGTTTGCCAAAAGAAATTATTATGAATGATACGCATGTGCGAGAAGCGATTGATAGGTCTCTGCGCTCAATTATTGAAAGCATTAAAGCATTACTTGAAATTACACCACCAGAATTAGTTGCGGATATTCATGAACGTGGAATGGTTTTGACGGGTGGAACATCGCTGTTGCGCGGAATTGATGCGCTCATTGCTCGCGAGACCGATATTGCGGTGCGTGTAACTGACGACCCACTCACGGCAACTGTGCGTGGAATGGGTGTATTATTTGATAGTCCGGAACCGCTCGCAACAGTCCGATTGCCATCGGCTCGGGCGTAGTGATGTATGTGGAATAGAATAGTAATTGTTTTTATACTCATAAGTATATTTGTGATTGTTTCTGTGTCGGAATTTGGTAGTTCAATGAGTTCGCGTTTACATGACGCGCTCATATATGTGATTTCTCCTGCATACCAATTGAGTACAATCGCGTATCGTGATTCCGTACCAACACATGATGCTGATATTCAGTTGATTTCCTGTTCGTCAAAATCGTTTGATTTGGAAGTTGAAAATCAACAATTGCGAAAACTTTTGGAATTTCGTGATCGTTTTGTTTTCAAAGGTATCGGTGCTGAAGTGATTGGGAGAAGTTATGATCCTACGCGTTCCAAAATTATGGTAAACAGAGGCTCGGTGGATGGTGTTCGTGACGGAAGTGCAGTGGTTGCGTATGATGGAATTTTAGTTGGAATTGTGACTGATGTTTCCCTTAACACAAGTTATGTTCGTTTACTTACCGATCCACAAAGTAAAATTGCTGGACGATTGTTAACAAGTTCTCAAAGCGAAGGTATAGTTTCAGGAGGTCATGGAATTGTCGTACGAATGGACTTAATTCCACGCGATGAAAAAATTGAAATTGGTACACAATTAGTAACGTCAGGACTTGATGACCAGCTTCCGCGTGGACTTGTCGTAGGAAAAGTCATCAATGTTGAACCAGATGCAAACTCATTATTTCTAAGAGCTATTATTGCTCCAACAATCGCGTATGAAACTCTCAATATGGTGATGATAGCAAACTGATGAGCACATCAATAAGGGCAAATCCAACATCATAACATATGAAACTCTCAACAATTCTCTTATGGCTTATCGTTGGTTTTGTGTGTGCGCTTTTTGAATGGTTTTTGTTAAATCTTCATCCGTTATTAGGCGGAATTAGAGTTGCTTTGATTGTATCCCTCACCTGTTTGATGCGTCAGCGATACGATGAGATGTTGATTGTGGGAATTGGCGCCTCGCTTGTTCGTGATATGTTCAATTCGTTTGCGCTTCCTGTGTATATGATAACTTTTTTGTGCATATATATCGTGACTGTTCGTTTGATGAAACGCTTTGTGAGTCATCATTCATTAGTTAGTTATGTGTGTATTTCAGCATTGAGTTTTGTGTTGTTTCGCTCTATTTCAGATGCGATGAGAGTACTTTTCGAGAATATATCGTATCGTTTGGCGGTTCAATCGTCACCGTCTATATTTTTTGAGACGGGAATTTCATTTACTATATTTTGTGTGATTGTATTTTCCTCATCTCGTAGATTTCGTGCGTTGTATATTCGTTGAAGCGTTAAGATATGAGAAATTTATTTTCGTTATACAATAAGATTTCGGCAAATCGGATGCGAAAATCATCATTATGGGTTGAAGATGTTTTTTTACCCGTTGATGACGCAGATGAAGCGCGTCATACCTACGTTGGTAATGGAATCAAAAAAGGAGTAGTTATATTGATGACTATCAGTATGATTGTAGTAAGTTTGGTGTTGTACGGACGCGTTGTATGGATGCAAGTAGTTAAGGGAGAAGAGTATAATCAGATGGCAGAAGATAATAGAACACGACATGTGGCTATCAGTGCGGAACGAGGGATTATTTTTGACCGTCATCATGTTGCGCTACTTTCAAATAAGCCGCGATTTTCTGTAAATATTCGACCAGCTGATGTACAAAAAATTTCCAATGAACTTCCCAAAATTGCAGAATTCATGAGTAGTATCGTTCATGCGCCATATGAAGAAATATTGGATTCGCTCACTCGCGCGCTACAATCCACTGACCGCGAAGTAATGATTCGCGATCATGTAACACAGCACGAAGCAATTGCACTTTCAGTTGCTGACACATATCCAAATTTGTTTTCTATCGTGACAAGTATAGAACGTTCGTATGAGGTACTTGATCCACACATCAATTCGCTTTCGCATATTATAGGATATGAAGCGCCTATTTCGCCTGAAGAATATGAAGAATATAAACAGGTTGGGTATCTAAAAACAGATTATCGTGGCAAGCAAGGGATTGAATTATCCTATGAAAATGAGTTACGAGGAAAAAAAGGCGATAGGGTTTTTGAGGTAAATGCAGAAGGACAAGGGCTTAATGTATTACGCGAAATTAAACCACAGAAAGGCAATGACGTGACACTCACGATTGATGCAGAATTACAGCGTGTGGCGGAAAACGCTTTATATAAAAAATTAACATCTATTGGAAAAACCCGAGGAGTGGTAATTGTACAAGCAACGCAAACAGGCGAATTGTTAGCACTCGTAAATGCTCCGTCATATTCTAATGAGAAATTTGGAAATGGATTTCAGAAAGGTGAATATGAGAAGATACAAAATGATGGAGATTACCCACTACTTAATAGAGCAATTGCTGGATTATATCCGTCTGGTTCAGTGATTAAACCAATTATTGCGTTTGCGGCACTAAGTGAGAAAATTATTACTCCACAAACAACTATTGTTTCAAGTGGGGGATTACAGGTCTCGAAATGGTTTTTTCCTGATTGGAAAGCTGGTGGACATGGTAGAGTAAATGTACGCGAGGCGATTGCTAATTCGGTGAACACATTTTTTTATATTATAGGAGGGGGATTTCAAGATCGTGAGGGTTTAGGAATTGATAGAATAGAAAGATGGTTAGCAGTGTTTGGTTTTGGCGAGCTATCGGGGGTAAAACTTTCGGGCGAACAAGTTGGTGTTATTCCAACTCCCGCATACAAAGAAAAAGTTCGCAACGAACGATGGTATATTGGAGATACCTATAACACATCCATAGGCCAAGGAGATTTTTTAACAACTCCATTGCAAATTACTAATGCAATTTCAGCTATTGCAAATGGTGGTAAGCTTTTTGTTCCGAGCATCGTGCGCGCAATTGAGAATATTCCTGAAGCTGCTTCTGTCAAACGAATGGTGAATGCAGATGAGTATGTATTTGAAACAGTACGTCGTGGAATGCGTGAAACGGTTATCTACGGGTCTGCACGAAGTTTGAGCGATATACCACTTGATGTCGCAGGAAAAACAGGGACAGCACAATGGTCGGGAAACGCATTACCCCATGCATGGTTTGTAGGATTTGCTCCATTCAAACAGCCAGAAATTACGGTGACAGTGTTGATTGAGGAGGGGGGAGAGGGAAGCAGTGTTGCAGTTCCTGTTGCTCGCGAGATTTTTGTGTGGTGGAGTAAACATAATTACAGTCTTAACTAGATTTCTCCCCATTACCTTTTACATGTCATGTGGCTCTCTCCCACCACCAACGTCATTTCATTCCCTCCCACCACCAACGTCATTTCGAATCCCTCGGAAGGGTGAGAAATCTCGTCCACGTACTCCGTCACGAGATCTCTCGTTGCGACTCGAGATGACGTATAAAAGGTAACGTCATTTCATTCTCTCCCACCACCAACGTCATTTCGAATCCCTCGGAAGGGTGAGAAATCTCGCATCACGTCCACATCTGCCACCATCACGAGATATCTCGTTGCGACTCGATATGACGTATAAATGGCAACGTCATTTCGAATCCCTCGGAAGGGTGAGAAATCTCGTATCGCGTCCACGTACTCCATCACGAGATATCTTCCGCGACATCTCGCAAAAGGCGAGTGCGCGGATCCGTGCGACCCGACTTCGTCGGGGACGTCTCGGACGTTGCGACTCGATATGGCGTATAAATGGTAACGACATTGCGCCACACCTTGACGGGATACCATAAATACAACATACTAACTATACACATAACTCATATATTCAACATATGACTCAACCGGTATATCTCACAAAAGAAGCAATGGAACAATTGCGACTTGAACAGGAGCATTTACTCAAAGTTCGTATTCCTGAACTTGCTGATGCAATTAATAAAGCAAAAGAGCATGGCGATTTGAAAGAAAATTTTGAATACCATGATGCAAAAGAACAAATGGCTCTCGCGCACAGTAGAGTTCAACACATTGGACAACAACTCTTATATGCAGAAGAATACAGTTCGTCATCTAGTAGTACTGTTGTGCGACTTGGTTCAACTATTGAAATTGAAAAAGATGGAGTAGCACGAGAGTATCATATTGTTGGGGCGCATGAAGCAAATCCCTCAATAGGAAAAATTTCAAATGATTCACCGTTAGGTTCTGCTTTTTTAGGACGCATGATTGACGAGTCCATTCAAATTACAACACCGAAAGGCGTTCAAACATATATCATCAAATCTATTCACTAGTATGACAATAGTTCAATGGATGTTACTTGTGTTGATTCTGTGTTTTGTAGTTATTGCGTGTAGTGATTTGAAATCTCGACAACGAGTGTATCGTATGAATGCTCGCATCGCGTTGATATTTTGGCTGTGCGCCGCAATTGGCGTATTGTGGCCAGGTATTTTGTCACGAATTGCGCACTATGTTGGTGTTGGACGTGGAGTTGATGTGGCATTATATGTTTTCGGATTCGCGATGGCGCATATGATTTTTCGTTTGATGTCACATGTATATTTGCTAGAACAACACATCACCACAGTAACTCGCGAAGTCGCATTGTTAGAAAAAAAAATTGTAGAACGCTTGTAAAGAATTATGGGTGATACTGTTTCAAAAAAAATTCTCATGATCACGCCAGTATTTCCTCCGTATCATGGGGGAATGGCGCGCGTTGCAGAGCAGTATGCTTCGTGGGCGCACCAGGCGGGCCACATAGTTCATGTTGTCACTCCACTGTATGATACAGCAGTCAGAAATTCTCGCGTATTTGAATATAGAGTAACACGAATTCGTTCACTTCTACGATATGGAAATGCGGCATGGATATTGAAATATCCTGTTTCGTATGATGTTGATATTATTCATTTTCACTATCCTTTTATTGGCGGAATTAACGCACTGTGCAATTTGATAAAAAAAAATCCCTCCGCGAAAGTTGTTATCACCTATCATATGGACTTGGTTTCTAATGGGTTTAAAGGATTTGTGTTTGCGCTGTGGCGTTTTTGTACACTCGGACGTTTATTGAAACACGCGTCTGTGATTCATGTGACATCGCATG
>CAYVCS010000074.1:0-4860 GCA_964450455.1 uncultured Gammaproteobacteria bacterium
ATTTCAACATTTTTCACATTTTTTCATACCACACACCACATACCCACCCAAACACCAGTCCCATTATCTCAAAAAAACGCTAAAATACAAGACGTGACCGCACACCTCACGCTAAAAATTCAAAAATACTCTTATTGATAAGACTGCATAATGTTAACGAAATGTCGTTAAATTGTATTTTTTTAGAAAAATTGTTTTGATCCATATATAGGTTGCGATTTACTTCTATCATTATGGAACATACTTTTTTATTGGTACGGTAATGCTTCATGGGTACTAAAGTGCCTGAAAATGGATTGTTTTCTTTGAATGTAAAATCTGTTGTATCGAGATTTTGTTTGAAAATTTGTAATAATTTTTTGGGAGTATGAAACGAATCTATTCCCAAACAAATGTCGGGACGATTTTGTTCTTGGTTTAATTCGTATGGTCGAGGTTCGGAAGGAAAAGAATGGCAGTCTAAAATTATACATGTGTGAAATTTTGCTAGAGAATCGTTAACCATTTTTTCAAAATTTTGATGATATGGATAATATAGCAATTCAAGAAGTTGTTTTTTTTGCATTTCATCTAATGATCTAATAATTATTCCGCTAGTTGATTTTTCGTATAAGACACCCATTCCAACGCGTGACATGTATTCCAAATTATCATCTTCAAATCGTTCAATATCAACTATCAAACGACTGATTTCTGACACAATACCTCCAAAATTTTTGATTAAAGGTTTAAATAATTCTTTGGTATATAAATCTGCCAATTCAAATGTTTCTTGCTGTAAAACAGTTTTGTCAACTAAAAAATCTTTACTAAATTTTTTTGGAATATAGGTTGAACTGTGAGGAATGTTAAGAATTACTGGATACTTTTTAAGATGATATAATTTATAGTATGCCATAAAATGAGATCAGGTCTTAAAAAACGCTAAAATACAAGACCTGACCCCAAAACGCTAAAATACAAGACCTGACCCCACTTTGCGGTTGAGGGAGGTGATGATTGAGAGGGGGGATTTGAGTAGTGAGAGATTTCCTTTGAGGTATTCTGAAATTAGTCGCCAACTTTCTGAAAGTGATTCATAGGCAAATTCTCGTTTGATGAGGGAGGTGGCAATTTCATCCGAAAAAATGTGAAAATATCCGCCACTTGCGAGAATATTGACGAGAATATGTTCTTGCACATCAGTATGCGCGTTAGGAAAAGCGCGGGCGATTGGTTGCCAGAGTTCTAATATGTGTTGTTTATTTTTTTGGTAGCTGATAAATGCATGAGCAAGTTCATGGATAATCGTTGCTATTGTTCCGTTTTTATCGTCGGAAATAAAAAATGTCATAGGGTCATTATAGGGACGGAGTGTTTTCCATGGATGTACCGGATATGCGAGCCAAAACTCGGGAAGCGTGAGTTTCATTCCTGCATAAAATCGAAAGACGCGATCGTTTTTTTCTTTCCAAAAGGTCTGAAATTCTTCTGCAAAAGAAAAACCTGTTCCCGCATGCTCGTCGGAAAATGTATGTTCATGACAAAGTTCAGCGAGTTTTTTGTCGTATACAGGGGAATAGCGGATGGTAAGTTGTGTGAGTCCCATAGGTGATGATTATTGTGGTGTGATAACACGAAACCATGTACGTTTTCCTATGTGCCAGATGTCGCCTAGGTGGGGTGTGACGGCGAATTCATAATCAGAAATTTTTTGTTCATTAAGCGAAACCGCACTCGCGTCAAATAGACGGCGGATTTCAGAATTACTTTTTTTGTCTATGTAAAATGTTTTGACAATTTCAAATGCGGTATAATTTCGTGGTTCTAGGGTTATTTCTGGAATATCGTTCGGCACGGTTTTTTTAGAAAATGTTGTGTCAAACCATTCTGCCTCAACGTTTGCTGAATTGGCACTATGGTACATGCGTACAATTTCGTACGCGAGTTTACGTTTCGCGCTCATCGGATTATGTTCCCATTCTGAAACAAGAGAAACGAGTTCTTCAGATGATACTCGCGTACAATGTTCAAAATATATGTTAATTAAACTATCGGGAATACTCATAATTTTTCCATACATTTCTCGTGCAGTATCTGTGATGTTGATAGTATTTCCCCATGATGATGACATTTTTCGTCCGTCAGTTCCGAGAATAAGATTGTTCATCAAAATATCTTGTGGTTGTTGACCGTAGGATGGTTGTAATGTTCGTCCCGCTAATAAATTAAATCGTTGATCTGTTCCACCAAGTTCACAATCTGCGCGAACAGCGACAGAATCATATCCTTGCATGAGTGGATAGAGTAATTCACGAAGCGAAACACGCGTTTTTGCATCCAAACGCTTTTTGATATTTTCACGAGAAATAAATTCATGAAGAGAAAAATGGTCAGCCATTGAACCAATATCCGCAAACGTGAGTGGGGTAAGCCAATCCGCATTATAGACAATTTCGGTGTCGTCAATATCTATAATTTTTCCCGCTTGTTCAACGTATGATTTCATATTTTCGGAAACTATGCTTTGCGCGAGCATAGGACGTTCTGCATCTTTATCACTTGTATCGCCAATTGTTCCGGTAAAATTTCCCACGATAAACACAATTTGATGTCCTAATTCTTGGAAATCACGAAGTTTGAGAAGTGGAATAGCGCGTCCAAGATGCAGATGTGGACTTGTGGGATCAATTCCTAATTTAATGCGTAAACGCTCGCCACTCAACAGGCGCGCCTTAAGGTGCGAACGGTCTATAACTTCAGCGACTCCTCGCGTGAGTAATTCGTCAATTTTTTTGTTGTCCATCTTCATACATGGGAGTTTTTGTTGCGTGCAACATCGTAAAACTTGTGAGTAATTTGTCTATTTCTTTTTTGACATCTTTGTCGTCATTTTTATAGCGCGCAAGATAGATATATGTTCCGTCACTTCCTAAATAGATATCTTTGTTTTGGATATACACATTTTTGGGAAGTTTGATGGTTTCTTCATAGGTTGAACGCAATGCAACAGAAATATCAAATGTCATACCTTGATTTCCTTCTGCGAAATAGTTGGATGCTTCTAAGGTGTACAGGGAAAGATAGGGAGTAATCGCAGGGCCGTTTGGTATGCCATCTGCTGACGTTGCATCAGTGAATCCAATACGCAGAAGTCCCCATGGAGCGTCTGGGCCATAGGAGAGTTCAAATGCGGGAGAGTTAGTTTGTCCGATAATTGTAGGATAGCGAACTGTTGCTGTCCATTGTTTGAGATCACGCGATTGTCGTATGTATATACCATTTTCTGGGTTGAGTGTTGTTGGTTGTTCTTGGATTATTTTTTGCGCCTCCGAAAGTTTATCTTTGGTTTCCGACAGTTCAGTTTGTAGTTGTGTGAATGTTGACGAAGTATCGGTTGCAGTTTTGTCGGATGGTTTGAGCGCAACAAGTCGTATCAATAATGCAACCATAAGAATTATCAGAATTGCAAATAATGTTCCGACAACGATAACTCCATTGCGCGACGATGGGGATGATGATTTTGATGATGTTTTCATATGCGAGTATTGTATCCCGAGTTGTGGGAGGAATGCAAATTTTGTAATGTGAGGTACGTGGTGTGGGTGAAATGAAGTGTCTCTTTTCGTCGTCGTATGTAGCAACGAGAGATCTCGTGACGATGTGGACATGAACGAGATTTCTACCCCTTCGGAGTACCATGTCACCGCGGATCGAAATGACGTGGGGGGGGGTGGGTGAAAAATGTGGCATATGTATAGTCGCGTAAATATGGTGGAGATGACAACCTCGTTATGTTCGTATATACTGTCTGTATGAAACGAAGTTTAATTGTTGCGATTGTTACATGTGTTATCGTTAGTGCGATGATGTTTGTTGTAATCTATGTAAAAGTAAAAAAAATAAATGCGAGAGAGGTGAAGAATTCGCCGCACGCGCTTTCATATACTGAATTAAAAAATCAACAACAGCAGGATGAACAGAAATTGTCTATTAAATCATCTGTTATTGATGAAAAGGAAATTATTCGTGACCAACTAAGTGTAACAACGGGTATACGTAGCACAGTACAGAAGAATCTTCCTGATGCGTTTAATTTGATGGTGCCGTTTATGGTGCAGGCGCCGCATGCTAATTGGGATATGCCTTATCAGGAGGCGTGCGAGGAGGCGAGTGTGTTGATGGCTGTGGGATTTTTGAACGGGGAAACTAGTAAAGGCGCAGACGCAGCTGATACGGCATTACGTGAGCTCATTGAATGGGAGACGACATATCTTGGACATTATGAAGATACGACGGTATCGGAAATAATTAGAGTTTTGCATGAGAGGTTTGGTTTACAGCAGTCGTATATCATTCAAAATCCGAGTGTTGATGATATTAAACAAGCAATATATAAAGGATATCCTGTTATTGTTCCTGCGTCGGGACGTGATCTTCATAATCCGTATTTTTCTGGTGCCGGACCGTTGTACCATATGTTGGTGATACGTGGATATGAGGGGGATGAGTTTATTACGAATGATCCAGGAACACGACGAGGAGAAGAATATCGTTATAGAATAGGGCATTTGATGAGTGTTATACATGATTGGAATGATGGTGATGTAGTGAAGGGAAAACGCGTCGCGATTGTCGTACGGTAGATTAGTATATTAGGAATTAGCTTGTTAGCTTTTTAGCGTGGTACGAGATTTCTCACCCTTTCGAGGGATTCGAAATGACGTGTGGTGAGAGTGTGATTCGAAATGACGTGTCAATTTTACGTCATCTCGAGTCGCAACGAGAGATCTCGTGATGGTGTGGACGTGGACGAGATTTCTCTCTGTGATTCGAAATGACGTTTCAATTTTACGTCATCTCGAGTCGCAACGAGAGATC
>CAYVCS010000075.1:0-6089 GCA_964450455.1 uncultured Gammaproteobacteria bacterium
GAGATAAAAAACAAGCTTTTGACCAATACCTTTTTGCCATTATGCCCGAAATGACGTGTGGGGTTGGCGACACACTTTCTACGTTATATCGAGCCGAAGCGAGATATCTCGTGATGGTGGACATGGACGAGATTTCTACCCCTTCGGAGTACCATGTCACCACGGTTCGAAATGACGTGGTTGTGCGAGTGGACGTTGACGGGTTTTCTACCCATTCGGAGTACTATGTCACGACGGCAAAAATGCGTGGGGTTTATGAAATCGCTGATGTTCGTTGTTGCCATAAGAATGCTAACGCGCAACTTACTGTAGCTCCAAGTAGAGCAGGAAGTGTTGATGAAATTGGCGATGTAGTACGATGTGATGATGTAGTAAATGTATCGTCTGTTGAGGTAGAACTAGTATGCTCAAGAATCTCAATGTCATCAATTCCACGAGGCAAAAGAACAAAATTATTTTTTGATTTTGTGAGCACTCCTGTTACACGAAGTTCATCGTTTTCAGACGGAAGGTCTGAAAGTAGTGGATTAAATTTTAAGGCGATAGATAATTTTTTTCCTTCATATGTAAGACGTATCATATTTGACCCAACTGTTTCAACAGTTCCAGAAATTGTGACAAGATCGTGAATTTGTGAATCATCAAAAGATATGGTTCTGAAAGGAGTTGTAGATACTACATTTCCTTGAGAAATTATGTGTATGTCAGTAATTTTTGATACTTTTATACGAATTCCACTTTGAGGACGAGAAATTACCCCCTTAATTGATACCAGATCGCCTCGCGAAAGTTGTGGAAACTTTTTTTGATGTTGATAGATTTCAACTCCTGGATTTCCGATATAGAAAACATTTGCGCCGAGTATTCCTGGCTCAACGAGAACGATTCCTTGTAATACTACTTTTTCATTCTCTTTACGATGCTCAATTTCACTAAGTGTGGCAGTTCGTAGCGTTAGCTTTTTTGCTGTTGAGATAGTTTTTTTGATTTTTGTAGGTGTAGAAATTGGAATAATTTTAGCAAGTGTCGTGCTGGTAGTGTTAGATTCGTTAGTGGGGATAGATTCTACTTCATCTTCATTAAATGGGGGAAGTACAGAAATAATAACATGCGCTGTTGAAGTTGCCTTACTATCAGTAATCGCCACACGAATAGTATATGTTCCCGCGGATTGAAAAGCATGTGTGATTGTTGAAGACGATGAATAGATTCGACGCGTTCGATCGCCAAATGACCATTGATATAAAAGTGTATCGCCATCAGAATCAATAGAATCAGATGCATCAAACATAACCGTTGCTCGTTGTTCTATTTCCTCGCCTGATTCAGAGAATAGTACTGCATCAGGTTTTTGGTTTGGTTTCAGCGCAACATTTTGAAGTAGGGGAGTTGATTTCAATGACCAACTCCATTCATTTGTCATACGCCCATAACTCCAATCCTTGCCTACTTTTTGCGTATACGAAACCTCATCAATTACACGATGAAATGGGTCAGTTAATGTAATTGTTTCCGTTCCGCTATTGTTCAGTGATATAGAACTTTTTGCGCGAGTAAGAACGTAGTATGCGCGTGGTTCAATAAGTTCAGAATGAAATTGATAGCGTGTATGAGAACCATCTTCAATCGTCCAATTTTTTAGATTGATTGCGCGATCTTGGGGATTAAATAGTTCTATAAATTCGTTTTCAGTATCCGCGCCATCTGGATTAGGAAAAAGTTCATTAATCAAAAGTTTTTCTTCTTGAGGAATTATTTTTTCAGCCGTTATGTTTGTTGTGATAGATTGAGTTGATGCGGTTTTTTGGATTGTTGGCTCGGGAGTTGGGGGAATAAATATGCGATTTGCAAAACCCGGTGTTTTGGTTAATGTGAGTGCAAAATCATTTTTATCAATTCCTGTTGATACGCCATCATATCGCCTTGCAATGCTCATAGATTTGGTAGGAATTTGAGCGCTACTTTCTGATATTCCATATTTCATGGTATCAATGATGGTATTATTGGAGCTGATGAGAGTAATTGTATCTCCACTATTGTTGAGCGCAAATTTGAGATTATTGATGATAATAAATTCACCAGAAGGAAGTATTCCTGAAAGAAAGTGATTTTTATTTGACCCATCAACCAATTTCCATAAAGACATATCAATCGGAAAATTAGTTGTGTTATATAGTTCAATCCATTCAGTATCATAAAGAACAGGATCAGAAACAAGCTCATTGATACGAATAGCTCCCCATAGAGGTATAGACGATGGAGTTGATGTCGTGTTATTGGTTTCGGATACGGCTACTGTTTCGTTTGATGTTTGCGATGTATTTGCAACGTACTCTGTCGTCGTCGCATAATTAGTGAACTCTGTGATTTCTGGAATATCTTCAAGTACTCCTCCACCTGATTCTGCGAGAATTGTTGGTGTTGTTGTGGTAGAAATATTGGAAATTTCAGGAAGAACTTCTAATATGGTCGGCTCTATCACGGATGTCTGAATTACTTTTGAAAGCGAATTACCTATTCCCGCTGAATGATGAGAAATATGTTCACGCCAGTTAGCGGGAGAATAGTCATCAGATAGAAGATTAATGCGTTCAAGCGAAGTTGATGATGCGGTAATATAGGTAAATTCTTCTATAATTGTGCCGTTCTGCGAAACGAGTGCGATATATTCACCTGTTTCATTCAACAATCCCCATGAACTATCAAATACAGGAACAGAAACCTCTCTGTGTAATGTGAGAAAAACGTCTGCGTTATTTGCGATTATAGCAAAACTATTTGGTTGTATAATGTAAGAATTGCCCGTAATTCCGTGTGAAATATGCGAACTTCCACTTGTTTCAACAAATTTCCATCCCTCTATGTTGATCGGTTGAGGAGAACGATTATACAGCTCAATCCATTCAGTTGAAGATGTGGAATTTGATTCGTACGCGGCAATTTCTGAAATGATTATGGATGAAGAAGAAGCATGTACGAAATAGGGAACATACATCACAACTATGAGTGGTACACTCATGATAAGTTGTAATTTTGATATAAGCATAGGCCTCCTTTCCTGTGCGAGAGTCAAAAATATACTTATATTGTATAGAGGAAATAAAAGTGTTGTCAATAAGTTGCAACATAATGTAAAATAAGAAAAAATGTTGTATAGCAATTTACACTTATCCACACTTTGTGAATACAATGTGCATAACTTTATTTCAAAAATAAAAAAACTGTCAGATAATTGACAGTTTTTTATATCTTTCACGAAATATTATCGGCGATTTCCATGAGAAGGTCTAGAATTACGATGTCCGCCACCACTACTTGAACGGTCGTGTGAAGAAGGATGTTCTTCGTAACCGTCGCCGCTTGGCTTAGGCAAAAGCGCTTTGATGGAAAGATTTGTTCTATCTTGGTCATCAATTTCTTTTACTTTTACCCGAACTTTATCACCAACTTTCAACACATCGCTCACTTTTTCAGTTCGTGCCCATGCAATTTCGCTGATATGAACCAATCCTTCTTTTCCTGGAAGAATTTCAACAAACGCGCCAAAATCCATAATGCGTGTAACTTTTCCTTCATATTCTTCTCCTTGCGCAACTTTTTTTGTGAGCAATAATATCCATTCAACTGCTTTTTTCATACTTTCTCCATTTGCTGATGCGACAAATACTGTTCCGTCTTGTTCTATATCAATTGAAACTCCAGTTTTATCAATAATTTCATTGATCATTTTTCCGCCCGGACCAATAACAATACGAATCAGTTCAGGGTCAATATGGAGTGTTTCAATGCGTGGTGCATAAGGTGATAGTTCCAATCTGGCAGTTGTAATGCATGATTCCATGGTTTCAATAATATGTAATCGCGCATTGTGTGCTTGATTGATAGTAGTACGCACGATATCAGACGAAAGTCCGAGTGTTTTTGTATCCATTTGAATTGCGGTAATTCCATCTCGCGTTCCGGCAATTTTAAAATCCATTCCTCCATCACCATCTTCCCAATCCTGTAAATCAGTAATAACTTCCCATACTCCCTCGTCGTTTGTCGCAAGTCCCATTGCAACTCCTCCAACTGTTTTGGTAATAGGAACTCCTGCGTCCATCAATGCAAGTGATGACCCGCATGTTGAAGCCATTGATGATGAACCATTTGAGCCAAACACTTCGGAAACAACACGAATGGTATAAGGAAATATTTCCTTGTTTGGTAGTACAGGGACAAGGGCTTTTTCTGCAAGCGCGCCATGTCCAATTTCTCGTCGTCCCGGTCCACGCATAGGTTTTGCTTCGCCGACAGAATAGGGAGGAAAATTGTAATGATGCATATAGCGTTTTTTGCTCGACCCTTCTATTCCTTCAAGTAATTGTACATCGCCGGGAGAGCCAAGTGTAACAACTGATAATACTTGTGTTTCGCCACGAGAAAATAATCCAGTTCCGTGCGTGCGAGGAAGTAATGCGATTTCAGCGGAGAGGGGACGAACATCAGTTAATGAGCGTCCATCAACTCGTCGTTTTGTTGCAATAATTTCATCTGAAATAACACGTCCAATCATTGTTTTTGTTTGCATCAAAATTGTTTTTTTGATGTCTGAAGCTATTTGTTCTTGTGATAAATAATCAGAAAGCTCGGATTCTATACGTTGTGTAGCTTCTTTGCGATCTGTTTTTGACACAATTGGTTTTTGAAATAGCAGTTCGCGTGCGCGAGTAGCAAGAAAATTTCGCGCTTTTTCGTGTGCATGTTGTTCTTGTGAATATAGTTCTTCTAATTCTGGAGTTTTAACGGCAGACGATTTTTTTTCTTTACCAACTTGTTTGATAATTGAATTGATGAGCGCGAGTGGTTCCTTTAAATGTTTTTGTCCAAATTCAATTGCCTCAATCATCACTGCTTCAGGAAGTTCTTTAGCTTCTGCTTCAACCATTATCACTTTTTCTGATGTACCACATACGACAACATCCAATATACTTTTTTCGCGTGCGGCATACGTTGGATTAATAACCCATTCTGGACTATTTCCCTCTTCGCTTGAGGGAATACGGCCAATGCGAATTCCTGCGATGGGACCAGTCCATGGAATATCTGAAATTGACAAAACAATGGATGCGGCGATTATTCCCGGAATATCTGAATCATTTTCTTCATCAACTGAAAGTGGTGTCACTACAACTTGGACATCACGTCTCTCTGATGCGGTAAATAGGGGACGTATTGTTCGGTCAATCATTCGTCCCGTTAAAATCGCTTCGTCTGATGGTCGTCCCTCTCGTTTCATATAACGAGAACTTTTGATAATTCCCGCAGCATATAATTTTTCATCAAACTCAACCATTAGTGGAAAATAATCAATTCCATCGCGTGTTGATGTCCCCATAACGACAGTTGCAAGTACCACCGTGTCGCCATATTGCACAGTACACGATGCATTTGCTTGCTTCGCGAGTCGTCCTATCTCAACAGAGAGTTTTCGGCCTCCCCATTGTGTCTCAAATGTTTGTCGTTCCATATAGAAATAGAACGCTGCTCATAAAACGAACGATGTTCACCCCATGTGTACACCTCGACGTCTTATGACCAGCGTAGTTAATAAATAATACCTCATTTCAATCACACCCACAACACGTCATTTCAAGCTCCTCATACGTCATTTCGAATCGCAATGAGAAATCTCGTCCACGTCCACGCTATCACGAGATATCTCGCTTCGGCTCGATATGACGTAAAAGGGAAACGTCATTTCGAATCCCTCGGAAGGGTGAGAAATCTCGTCCACGTCCACCGTCACAACAACCACGTCATTTCGAATCCCTCGGAAGGGTGAGAAATCTCGTCCACGTCCACCGTCACCACCACCACGTCATTTCGAATCCCTCGGAAGGGTGAGAAATCTCGTCAATGTCCACACCAACGAGATATCTTCCGCGTCATCTCGCAGAAGGCGAGTGCGCGGATCCGTGCGACCCAACTTCGTCGGGGACGTCTCGGACGCTTCGGCTCGATATGACGTGGAACACGTGCCACGCTGAACCTTACTTTTTTGGTTCACGAAATTTTACCTTACTTCCACGTTGTTTAATGAGAAATCT
>CAYVCS010000076.1:0-1769 GCA_964450455.1 uncultured Gammaproteobacteria bacterium
GTTCCAAAATTCAAAGCAGGAAGTCGTTTGAAAAAAGCAGTAAAAGATGGCGCTCTCGCAGGAGGCGCTCCCGGAGCCACCGCTCCCGTTCCTGCTATTGCAACTCCTTCGGCAGTTACACCTATGACAACACCTACACAAGCCACACATGAACCACCACAAGCGTTGTCACCGTCACCATAAATTTCACCAAACACCTTACGCAACCCGACAACAGGGTTGCTTTTTTGCTACATCTGTTGGTACTATGAGTTTTCTTGGATGCATAGCTCAGTTGGTTAGAGCGCTGTCCTCACACGACAGAGGTCCATGGTTCGAATCCATGTGCGTCCACCATTCTTCGCTGAAGCTACGGATCGCGCGGCCATGAGTATAAGGAGCGGTGTCGGTTAGACATAAAATTTTTTTAGACACTTTTATTACTATTTCCACTATGAAAAAAACACCACGAGAAACTAATCCACAACCGCCACATTTTCCATCAGGATTAACTTCTGCTGATATTTTGCTGATACAAAAACAATGTGAGTTACAATCCGCAACAAGCAAAGAACAAGTTGAGGGATTTGCTAAAGCATATAACGAGGCAAAGAATCTTGTCGCGAAACCTGAAATATTCAATCTCTTACAAGGTAAAGATATAGAACATATTGTGCTACGATTTGGAACACTTGTGGAAAAACGAAACAGCAAAGGTTATCGGAGTACACCTGTTACCTTTTCAAATGGTACTATGGCGCTGAATCCAGACGTCATAGAACGTGCCATGCAAAACTTTTCAGAAGCATACGCAGAAAACAGAATGGACTCTATTGAAGCATATACCGAATTTGAAAAAATACATCCATTTGAAGATGGAAATGGTCGTATAGGTGATTTACTCTTTAAAATGGACGTAGCAAGAAAAACTGGACTATGGCCTGAACAATTACCACCTGATGTTTTTGGCCAGAAGTGAACATTGGAGTCAGGTCTTGTATTTTAACATTTTGGGGTCAGGTCTTGTATTTTAGAATGTTTGACCAGAAGGAATAACATGAAAAAAATCGTCATTGCATCTAACAATCCTGTAAAAATTAATGCTACATTATTCGGTTTTCAAAAAATGTTTCCTGACGAAACATTTGAAATTGAAACCGTTTCTGTTTTGTCTCACGTGAGCGAGCAACCAACGAGCGATGCTGAAACATATTCTGGTGCATTACATCGCTCAAAAAATGCATCACAACAAAAAATTGATGCTGATTTTTGGATTGGAATTGAGGGAGGAGTTGAAGAAATAAATTCAAACATGATGGCATTTGCATGGATTGTCATTATATCTAAGGAACAAAAAATTGGAACAAGCCGAACCGGAACATTTCTATTACCCCCACAAGTTACACAATTGCTGAAACAAGGATACGAATTAGGTGTGGCAGATGATATAGTATTTCAACGAACAAATTCAAAGCAAGAGCAAGGCGCAGTCGGACTATTAACCAATAATGTAATTGATAGAACAAAATATTATACCGAAGCAATCGTGCTCGCTTTAATTCCTTTTAAAAACAAAGCACTTTATTAATTGGGGTCAGGTCGTGGGGTGTCGGTTTTGTGATGGACATCTCACATTCTGACCTCGCATTTATTTCATGTGTATCAAAAAATATCCTCGCTGTGAGGATATTTTTTGAAAAGGCACAAACGTGTCGTCGTTTGTGCCGCAATGAAAGATCAATCTAGTCGTCGTCTTTGAGAGTAAATGGCTCAGCGATGAGATTGTGTGA
>CAYVCS010000077.1:0-5883 GCA_964450455.1 uncultured Gammaproteobacteria bacterium
TCCCGATCTCGGTCGGGAATGACATGAGGCCATGTGTCATTCCTTCAGCAGGACAAGCCATCGCGTTTTACATGTCATTCCTTCAGCAGGACACGCCCGACCAAGATCGGGAATCCATCGTCGTCGCACACATGTCATTCCCGACCGAGATCGGGAATCCATCGTCGTCGCACACATGTCATTCCTTCAGCAGGACACGCCCGTGGAAATGGGGACTGTCCCCATTTCCATGATGACACTCTATCCCGCCGTAGTTTTACCATCCAGCGAGTACGCTTTTAATGAAAATACTTCCGAATAGTTGAGCGAGGTATCTATTCACAGATGCTTGTGGCCCTATATTCGAGGGGGCTGGTGCGAATGATCCACTGTTTGGTGAGGTAATTTGTTGTGGAAGTTGAATTTGCTGTTGTGGTGGTTGCTGAAACTGTTGCTCTCTTCGTTCTGCTTGTACTGGAGGTGCAATAAACTGTTGTTGCGATGGTTGTTGCTGAAACTGTTGTTGCGATGGTTGTGGCGCAGTAAAATTATTTTGACCTGATCCTCGTCCACCATCAAAATTTTGTTGCTGATTATTGTTGGTACGATTCTGATCAAAATTTTGCTGACCTTGTGGAGGAAACGTTGTAGTTTTATTTTGATCCTGAATTTGCTGACCTTGTTGAGGTATAAATTGCTGACCTGATCCACCCTCGCTCACTCGCTTATTAATCATATCAAAAACCTCCTCTGGTTTTTGAGGAGATTTGAAACTTTGTTCGTTTGGTCGCTGTTCCCCTCCCTCTTTACTATTACGCACATCAAATGGCGGTTTATCTAAACGTTCAATAGGTTGATTTTTCGCGGGCTGATCACGAACATCACTACGTTGTTGATCATTCAACAATGGCTGTGGTTTAAAAACCCCCTCATTTTGACGCTGGTCATTTTGTGGTTCTTTTCTTTGAATAGTCCCTTCATTACGTTCAAAACCATCTTGCGGTTTCTGTAATTTTTCAAGAATAGGTTTTCCCAATAATTCTGGAGGTCTAAAGTCGTTCTTCTGAACTTGCGGTGAATTTGGCAAATTTCTAACGTCAGGAATATTATTTTTTTGCAATCGTTCAAAATCATCTTTTGTTTTCGGAAAATCTTCTTGTTTAAGCTGTCCTCTTTGCTCGTTTGGTTGTACTTGTGAATTAAATTCACGAAATTGTTGTTGAGCCGAATCTCTTTCCTGTTGACGTCCTTGTTCTACTTTATCATCAAATAACTTACGTTCATCCGCGCGAGTGCGTTGCAATTCCCTATTCAATTCCAATTCTTTTCGGTTAGTATCAACTTCTTGCTTGAAACGATTTGACTCAAACTGTTTACACGCGGAATCGCAAAATGGATCATTTTGGATTCTTTTTTCAAAAGATTGAGTGCGTGCTTCCGTCGCTTTTTCATTAAACGAACGTTCACGTTCACCGCGCTCACCTTCAATTTTTAATCGCTCTTCAGGCGAAGTTACTTGTGTGAGACGTTGATCAAATTCTTGATCCAATGATTTTCGCAACTGTTCAAATTGAGATCGCGTTTGATTTTCTTCTTGTTGTAACTGTTGTTCTTTCACAAAATCACGTTTTTGATTTAATGCTCCTTGAAAACTACTTTGTCGTTGTTTTATTTCTTCAAACACTTTTGGATCCACCCCTTTGAATCGTTGTTCAAATGATGCAAATAATGCTGGATCAGTTATTCCTTTCACCTCTTGTGTAATACGTTCAGATGAAACCTGTTTAGCTCGATCAAAAAATCGCTCAAATCCTGGTGGCGGACCACTCATGTTGCGGCTTCCTCCCGCAGATCCTTTCTGCACTCCTTCAGGAACAGGAATCAATCCAGCTCGTTTAAGTTCACTTACTCCGACAGGTCCAGGATCAAATCCTTCCGGAACAGGAATCAATCCTGCTCGTTCTACATCACTACCCCCAACTGGACCAGGATCAAAACCTTCTTTTCTCTCTCCAAATTCTGGGCGAGAAAATTGTTCAGGATTTTGTTGAAAATCGCGACGCAACTGATCAAACACCTCAAAATCACGTGGATTCGTAGTTGCAATTCGCTCTAAAAATCCATCCCCCTCACTTGCAACTCGTTCTGCAAACTGCGTTTTCGCTCCACGTTCCATACTTTCCAAAAATACTCGCTTTTTTGGATCTGATTTTACTTCTTTTTCTAATGATTGTAAT
The DNA here is from genome assembly GCA_964450455.1 of uncultured Gammaproteobacteria bacterium. Lineage (GTDB taxonomy): Bacteria > Patescibacteriota > Patescibacteriia > Magasanikbacterales > CAYVCS01. Next base: position 2,217 of record CAYVCS010000077.1, read on the forward strand.
AAACGAAATGTTGTTGGGTCCGGATTTTCAGCCATTTGTTTTGAAAGACGCATAAATCGTTCTGCTTGACCTTGTGATGCAACATCGGAAAATGCGGTCGTAAACTTTTTCACTGATTCTTCTTCTGTTTTTCTCATCTCTTTTTGCATTTCAGGATTCTCAAATTCAACACGTTCGCGTATGTCTTGAATTACGCGCATCTGCCCCACATCAAGATTATCATTCTGTAATCGTTGTAATGCACGATCACGAAAACGCGTTTTTGTGGCTTCATCAAATTGAGAATCTATTCCATCCATTCGTTGTTTAAATCGGGTTGCGGTAATATCTTTCATTTTTTCCATTTTTACCTGAATATCTTCTGGCAATTCACCGCCCTGTTTCATTCGGTCAAATAATTCCATACGCATCGTTTCATCTCCTGAAACATTGCGTGCGTATTGTTCAAAACGCTTGCCTCGCGCATCTTCTGGCATAGAGTTAATCGTTGAAGAAAGTCGCTTAAATGCGTTAGTTTGTGCATTCAAAATCGCATCCCGCGCTTCACTAGGAACAAACTGCTCCACATGACGCAATGCTTCTAAATTTCGTAAATCCTTAAAATCACTTCCTGTTTGTTGTTGAAGTACCCGATCAATTCGCGAAGTTAATGCGTTAGCGTCAGTATCAACCGCTCCCATAATTTCCCCCGTATGTTGTGTCGCGCGATCTCGCGATTCCGCAATCGTATCAGCAACACGCGCTCGTACATCTTGCGGAGCATTTTGAAGAACGACTCCCTCTAAATGCTCAAGCACTTTACGATGTTTTATTTGTTTATCAAGTACATTATCAAGTAACGCAGAAACCTCTTCACGATTATCCTGTTTTTGTGCATTTATACCATCAATTGTATCTTTAATTTTTTCTATTCGCTGTTCATAGCGAACAACAGCTCGTGAAGCCGCAGAAATCGCATCACCTGAATCAGGATTCGCGTCTACTAATTGTTGTGCATCTGACAATTCTTGATTTGCATTCGCAAGCCGAAGTTCTGCTTTTTTAATCGGATTAAATGTCAATGTTTCGCGTAACGCTCGCTCAAAGCGCTTAAATCCATACAAAGCACTATTAGGTAAAATTCTGGCTTTTGTAGTTCCTAATTCTTCATTCGTAACCATATTATCTATTTTTGCATCTTCCGAGTTTCCGTCAGAATTTGTATCCGGCTTCAGAACAGGAGTTTCGCTCGTCAATGTAGGAATCACTTGATCTTCTACAATTGACGTATCCGCATCCTTTGTTTTTTCAACTTCTTGCGCATTTACAAAATTAACACTCCATAACATCAACAATAATCCACAGCTCACTACACAAATTTGTCGTATAACAATTCTTGAACTATCAATAGTGAATAAAGAGTATGACATATATGTAAAAAGATACGTTAAGTATGGATGAATAATTTTATATAGTATATCAGAATATATAGTATACCACAAATACTAGCTTTTTAGGAATTAGCTTTTTAGCTTATTAGGCGATCCGCGAGACCGTTTCCTAATAAGCTAAAAAGCTAACTCCTAATAAGCTAAAGAGGGTTGCTATTGCATTTTTTGGTTGATGTATGATACTATACTCATACATAAGAATCACTATTTGTTAACGTATATTCTATGGCTTTACCAGGACATCGGGCAACTTCGTCAAAAAAACATCGTCGGGCGTCACATTTTGCGCTCAAACCAACTCCATCAGTAGCATGTGGAGCATGTGGTGTTGCGCGTCTTCCTCATCACGCATGCGGAACATGTGGAGCATATCGCGGACGAACTGTTTAACAGGGCAAATTTTAGATTTTTGATTGACGATTTTGAACATCATTCAAAAATCCGCTCGCAAACAAAAAAAATTTATTAATTGTTCTTTTATATGGCAAACCGCCATCTCGCTCGTTCCATCGCGATGCAAACTCTCTATCAATGGGATTTTAGTCGCTATCAAAATCCTCCTTCCCCTCTCGCCATGAATATTGAAGAAATACTTGCGTATAGTTTATCCGAATTTGGCCCAGGACTTGATGACCATGAATTTACTCGCGAACTTGTGTATGGTGTCTTAGAACACATTGATGAACTTGACGCTATTATCTCAAAATATGCTCCAGAATGGCCAATTGAACAAATTACTATTGTGGATAGAAATGTTTTGCGAATTGGAACTTACGAAATGAAACTCTCGGACGCAATCCCTTCACGAGTTGCCATCAACGAAGCCATAGAACTCGCAAAATCATTTGGAGGAGAATCAAGTGGAAAGTTTGTAAACGGTGTTTTAGGGGCGATTTACAATGATATGAAAGATTCAGGTACATTAAAAGAAATTGATCTTAACCCTCCGAAAAAAGAAGTTGAAGTTGAAGTTGAGAGCTAACAAGAAATACACAATATGCGTTCCGATAATTTAGAAAAACTGCAAGAGATTATTCATATTGAATTCAATAATGTTGAACTTTTGCGCCAAGCAATGGTTCATCGTTCATATCTCAATGAACATACTGAATTTCTCCTAGAACACAACGAACGATTAGAATTTTTGGGTGATGCGGTGCTTGAATTAGTCGTTACAGAACATCTCTATAACAATTACAAAAATCCTGAAGGAGAACTCACTAATTGGCGCGCCGCGCTGGTTAATTCCAAAATGCTTTCTGAAATCGGCAGTGTGATTGACCTAGAATCATATCTCCATCTATCTCGTGGTGAAGCAAAAGACAAATCCTCAAAAGCTCGACAATTCATTGTGGCAAATGCTGTTGAAGCGTTGATAGGAGCGATTCATCTTGACCAAGGATACACAAAATCCGAACAATTTGTTCACGAATTCATCATCTCACGATTGCCGTATATTTTAGAACATAAATTATACGACGATCCAAAAAGTCGTTTTCAAGAAGAATCACAAGCACGAATGAACACGACGCCAAACTATAAAGTCCACAACGAAAGTGGACCAGACCATAAAAAGGATTTTGTAATTGGTGTATATATCGGAAGTGAGCTCGTCGCAGAAGGAGTCGGCACAAGCAAACAAGAAGCACAATCTAACGCCGCGGAGAAGGCGCTACTGGCTAAAGGTTGGGTGTAATTGCTAACCGCGTGTTATTGTCGCTTTATTCCCTAATAATCCTGCAGATTCAGCATCATCATATATACCTCATCGCAAGTCGAAATATTGTATACATCATCCCGGGCCACAACATTGCATACATCATCCCAGGCCACAACATTGCATACGTCATCTCAATCCCCAACATTTTTTACGTCATCTCGATCCGCAGAGAGAGATCTCGTCACCAATCTAAAATCTAAAATCCACAACACACACGTCCCTGTAGTTTAACGGATAAAATGACGGGCTTCGAACCCGTTGATGGAGGTTCGATTCCTCCCGGGGACACCACAACGGAAGAAAAATTTTATCCTATGCATATGGAAATCACAGTAGTTATTTCCGGGAGTTTTAGAAAATATCTAGATGATATCAGAATGGCACGAGCGAATTTTCAAAAAGCACATATAAAAATTTTTGCGCCATTAACCACAGAAATCAGAAACATCAGTGAAAATTTTGTTTTTCTGACCACCGACAATGCAGAAAAATCCGCTTATGTACTTGAAAAAGAATT
>CAYVCS010000078.1:0-4955 GCA_964450455.1 uncultured Gammaproteobacteria bacterium
ATCTTCAATCACCAACGACGATGGGTCCCCGCTGAGTTTACCCTTTAGCAGGACACGCCCTCGATCCCCAATCGAGTTGAGGACAGGCCCCGATCGGGGGGCGAGAGCTTGTCCTGCCAAAGGAATGACACGGAAAAAACCGCGCATTTCATTCTCGCCACTCCACGTGTCATTCCCGACCGAGATCGGGAATCCATCGTCGTTCGGCGGTTTGTTGTACGCGCGAATTTTCATTAACACATATTTTTCAATAAAAATCTAGTTCATTAATTAGTCTACAAACTTTTCTGGATCCCCGCTGAGGCGAGAGCTTGTCCTGCTAAAGGGATGACACATAGGGCGAGAGCTTGTCCTGCTAAAGGAATGACTGATGAATGTGGATCCCCGCTGAGGCGAAGACGCCTCATGAATTCGGGTTCATGAGGCGCTTTTGCTTATTGATAATTTGGTGTATACTTTTAATGTCATATCACTTTTAATTATTTTTTTGTTATCTCAATTCTATGGAACCACAAAATTCTATTCTCATTCCAACCGTCATTGAAAAAACTGCGGGGGGCGAACGCGCGTATGACATCTATTCACGTTTGTTAAAAGATCGCATTATTTTTTTAGGAACTGGCGTTGATGATTATGTAGCAAATTTAATCATTGCTCAATTACTTTTTTTAGAATCACAAGATAAGACAAAAGAAATCAAACTTTACATCAATTCTCCGGGTGGATCAGTTACCGCAGGACTTGCGATTTATGATACTATGCAATACATTCAACCAGATGTTTCTACTATTTGTGTTGGAATGGCGGCATCAATGGGAGCGGTGTTACTTGCCGCTGGCGCGCCCGGAAAACGCTATGCGCTTCCAAATTCTGAAATTATGATTCATCAAGTGATGGGAGGAGCCGAAGGACAAGCAACAGATATCAAAATTCGCGCAGAACGAATTCTCAAAATAAAAGATAGTTTAAATCACATTCTCGCCAACCACACAGGACAAAAAGTTACCACAATAGATCATGACACTGATCGCGACAATTTTATGTCAGCCGAAGAAGCGGTGAAATACGGATTGATTGATAAAATAATTACAAAAAAATGACTCATGAATCGCAATTCATGAGTCATCCTCGCCTCAGCGGGGATCCACAGTCATTCCTTTAGCAGGACAAGCTCTCGCCTCAGCGGGGATCCAGCGTCGTTGGTAGTTTGTAGTTGCGTACAAATAAAAATCCCCTTGATTAGAGATCAAGGGGACACAACACATCACACAACTCTACACTACAAAACATAGCAGTACAGTACAGCACATAACAATACACACGCTACGACACAAAACAGCACTGCACATTAAACCAAATGTGCTGCGCCCAAGAAGATTATACAGAGAAGCGATCGAGCCGGAGCCAGAGCGAATCATCGGGATAATCCCCATGCTTGTCGTGGACGCAACACACTTGATTCAAATTCAAAACCTATATAACAGAACGAAATTCAACTATACACAGCTTTCCTCTTTTTGTCAATACATCCCCTTTTACTGCATAAAACAATGAACCAATCAACAGCTTATCAACACCTTTTCCACAACAAAAAAACACCCATAGTGTGACAATTTTTGATTGATGATTTTAGATTTTAGATTGACAACTTACGAATTGCGGCGATTATATTCTAAAATCAATAATCTAAAATCTAAAATCGCCCCCCCCTCGTCAATCTAAAATCGTCAATCTAAAATTATATCGGCGTACTCGTCGTTTGCTGAATCGGAACATTTTTTTCACCTTCTAATTTTTGCAGTGCTTCAAATTCTTTTAACTGCTCCTTCGTAACTCCTTCTAAACACACTTCTCCCCATGGCCGATAATGGGACTTGAAACGCTTTTCCGCGATTCGTCCATCTGCATACGTAACAATATAATCAAAATATGCTTTTGCGCCCGTATGAGCTCGTTCTGTACATTTTACTGTTCCAAGAGGTATTGAATCGGTCTTAATTCGTTTAGGAGCCGGAGGGTCTACAAAATCCGAAACAACCGGATCGGTCTGAACATTAGTTCGCAAATCCTTTGTTCCCCAAAATTCAAAAATAGCTGTATCGCCTTCTACTCGTCCTCGAACCAAAATATAATTTCCTGTATCGTTCAAGAATCGAAAATCTGGAGCACCATCATAAATCGTTGCGTCTTTTCCAACTGGTGGTTCATAATAAGGAACGCGATATGAGTGATTTGTTCGCGCCGTAATCGGCAATCCTGCGTTTAATGCGGCACGAAATAGAGTTGTTGAAACCTGACACAATCCCCCCCCTGCCTCTGGTTTTGTTTCATTTTCTTTAATCACTAATTCAGCTAAAAATCCATGTTCAACATCAATCGGCGCAAGTGATTTTAATGCAGAAAACTCATCTCCTGGTTTAACCAACGTACCATTAATAAGTTCAATTCCACGCGCAATATTAGCTCGACGATTTTTCGGACTTCCGGTAAATTTCGTTCTTCCTTCTGCGATTATTTCTTTAATCCCAAAATTATTAACTGTTTCTGTTGAAACTGCGGGAATAGAAACTTCAATTGCAAGAGGAATATTTGTAAGTCCTGCGTCAAAAAAAACATCAGAAAAATTTTGCATTGACTTTTCGCGTGAGAGCGCAAGTCCTTCACGAGAAGATTCAAATACGCGTACTTTTCCACCTTCCGCAAGTTCAAATTTAGCATCTTGTGCAGGAACTTCAATTTGCTCTGCAATAGAATCAAAATATGTTCTAAGACCATCAAAATCAGGAACGATTGTTGGTTGTCCTTGTTGACTCCATCCAATTTTCAACCATGCTGCATAGTCTTTACGAGGAACGGTGAATTGATGCGCGTCCCATTCAAATGTAATTGAAGGAGTTGAAAGTAACGTACTGATTCGCGGAAGCAAGTCCCTCACGTGCTCATCCGTAAATATTGGATAACGAAGCGATGTTTCCAACATAATAGGAGTAGTTTGTAATGTCGTAATTCTCGCTTTCGCATCTTGTATCGCTTTCGCATAATTCACTATGTTTCCTGGCACACCAGATATAACGCTCACTCGCGGATTTTCTCCATCCATCGTATATCCAAATCCCGTCTCTTGAATTTTAAGCTCATGTTTAGCAAATTGTTCTTTCAGAAATTGCAACAACAATTCTTCGTTCACTGTCGCTTTAAGCGAAAGAGCGCGAGTATCTCGTTGCGCATAATAGCGATCATACCATCGCTCTAACAAAATTCCGCGTCTACCAATCAACTTTGCACGTTTGATTGCATCGTCAACGTCATGTTCAAAAATAGTATACGAATAATCAGGTCCCGCATATGATACTTGTTCTGATTTCAAAATCGCAGAATAATCATTCAGCGTAAACATAACACCCACACCCTCAAAACGATCAATCGTATTTCGTACAACTTGTGACGCTTGTTCTTCTGTCAATCCTCCGACCGGAACCGATTCAACAAAGACACCATCCGTAATTACCCCACGTTCCTGAAAATTCATATCACTGCGAAGAACCAACACGAGTAACATCAAGCAAAGAACCAAAAAAATTCCGCTCATAAGCGCGCTCACATAAAAAATCTTTTTCTGTGTCAATTTCATGTCAATAATTCATTCAACAATTCTTGTGCAGTCGCAGTTTTTTTCCCCTCATCCTCTTTGTTGTTCTGTGTGGTAATTTTCATATATAACGCATCACCTTCTCCGACATTATCAGGAATCACCTGAAGAGGAATAATAACTTCGCGTCCATTTTCAAATTGACATACCACTTGATCTTCTTCAATTCTATCCACAACTAATTTATGATTCATACAGTTTAATTGGTAGTAAGTAGATTTTAGATTGATGATTTTAGATTTTAGATTTACGTCGTCATCAATCATCAATCATCAATCATCAATCATCAATCATCAATCATCAATCATCAATCGTCAATCGTCAATCGTCAATCGTCAATCTAAAATTGAAAATCATTCTTCATCAATAATGACAATCGGAACTTCTCGTCGTACTGTTGTCTTTGGAATGGTTATAGTCAATAATCCATTTTTAAATTGCGCGACAGCATCATCACCTCGTACATCAACTGGCAGTACAATAGAACGGGAAAACCAACCCCAATAACATTCTTTGTAAAAATAATCGCGGTCAGCCCCACCAAACGAACTGGCTCGTTTTCCGCGAATCGTCAACATATCTCCATCAATATGTATGGAAATATCGGACGGAGTCGCTCCTGCAATCGTTGAAACAATTACTAAAGTATCTTTTGTTTCACCCATATCAATCGCAAGTTGACCTTCAAAATGAGTCGGCGGATCGGCAAAAAATGCTTTATCTCTATTTCCAGATTGTTGCAAAATCATATCAAGCACATCATTGTGATGAGTAGAATCATGAATCGGCTCAACCTCGATTGCTTCTTGCGAACCATTCTTGTTAACAGATACCCGCTTCTTTGGACTTATTTTTTTCTCTTTCATATTTTTTATAGATATTGATATCTCTAGTATACATTCTAATCAATATAATGCACAAGTCTACTCTAGCTTCTTATTCTAGCTTCTTAGGAATTAGCTTGTTAGCTTATTAGACGATTGACCGTCACCGTTCTAAGAAGCTAAAAAGCTAGCTAAGCTAGGCATTAGGATTTAGCTTTTTAGCTTTTTAGGAAACGCCAACGCCAACGCACTAAGAAGCTAAAAAGCTAGCTAAGCTAGGCATTAGGATTTAGCTTTTTAGCTTTTTAGGAAACGCCAACGCCAACGCCCTAAGAAGCTAAAAAGCTAGTTCCTAAGAAGCTAGAATAGTAACTTGACGAAACACCCTGATTTCCGACATACTGTTGTTCTATATACTTAACATTCCAATAAACTAATTTCGGCCCCATCGTCTAATGGTTAGGACACCAGGTTTTCATCCT
>CAYVCS010000079.1:0-13072 GCA_964450455.1 uncultured Gammaproteobacteria bacterium
GAATCCAGCGTTGTTAGTTGGTTTACGAACATTTCTGGATCCCCGCTGCGGCGAGAGCTTGTCCTGCTGAAGGAATGACATTAAAAAAGGAATGACATAAAAAAAAGAATGACACACATAAACTACAATCTAAAATCTAAAATCGTCAATCTAAAATCTAAAATCTAAAATCTCGAAGTGCTGTGTGTAGTTGTAATTTATATTCTCGAGCGAGAAGTAATGCCGATTGCATCTGTTCCTTTGAACCTGCGCTATCATTAAAAATTTCAAGTTGAACTAACAATTCAGCATGAAGTCGTTTCACTTCGTTTAATTGTTCGGTAGCAAATTGGCAGGAGATTTTTGTCATACATATCTATTCCGAACCTCCCAACATACTTTGTACAATTTTCTGCAATTCTTCATCTGAAAAAAAATCTACACGAACACTCCCTTTTCCTTTACGACTCACAATAGTCACTTTTGTTCCTAATTTTTCGCGTATACGATTTTCCATTGCATGCAAAATCGGCTCTTTCGCGTACACGATACGCTTATGTCGTCGCACCATCAATTCAGTTTCATGTGTTGACATCTGCTTATCTCCAACAATTGCATAAAATGCATTCAATTGCTGACGCGCTGTCGTCAAACCAAGCAAAGCGCGCGCTTTTGAATGTGAGATTTTTTCTTCAATCAATGCTTTTTGAATATCTTGTGGTAAATCAAGCAATCGTATACTGTTTGCAATATAAGGACGACTTTTCCCCACTTGTTTTCCCACTTGTTCCTGTGTCATACCAAATTCATGAGTCAATCGTTGATACGCAAACGCCTCTTCAATGGGATTCAAATTTTTACGTTGTATATTTTCAACTAACGCAATTTCTAATTGCTGTTTTTTATCAACACCTTTTACTAAACATGGAATACGCGTCATACCAACCATTTGGCATGCGCGAAATCGTCTCTCACCCGCGATGATTTCGTATGAACCATCTGATTCTTCTTTAACCAAAATCGGCTGTAAAATTCCATATTGTTCAATGGACGAAACTAATTCTTGCATTTCATCAATTTGAAAATCCTTACGTGGCTGATCTTTGCACGGATGAATCGCAGACATCGGAACTAACGCGACACGATGTTCCGTAGAATTTTGATTTTCATCAACAACCGCAGTTGCGTCGCTTTTTGTGTGCGCTCCCGCCTGTGTGTGAATTAACGCGTTGAGTCCTTTTCCTAATGCCATACTTTTTTTAATTAATAACTATGAAATAGTATCCATAATCTCTTTCGCCAAACGATGATATGCAGTTGACGCTTTAGACCCGGGATCATATTCTAATATTGTTTTCCCAAAACTTGGCGCTTCAGCAAGCCGAACTGTTCGCGGAATTACTGAACGAAAAATTTTGTCAGGAAAAAATTTGTATAATTCATGCATCACTTCAGTTGATAAACGATTACGATTATCAAACATAGTAAGCGCAGTTCCTAATACTTTTAATTCTGGTTTAATATGTTCCTTGATTAAATTAATTGTGTTGACTAATTGTCCTAATCCTTCAAGCGCATAATATTCTGCTTGCACAGGAATTAATACTTCATCGCTCGCAATCAAACCATTAATTGTCAAAATACCGAGAGATGGCGGACAATCTATTAAAATATAATCATATCCATTTCGTACTTCTTGAAGCGCATCAGCTAATCTATATTCTCGTCGTTCAGCGGTAACTAATTCCACATTTGCTCCGGCTAAATCTGGTGTAGAGGGCGCAACACGATAGCCCTTGATACCTGTATTTTTCACAATATCACGCATGTGCGCTTCTTTCATTAAACAATGATACACACCAGATTGCACAGCGCGATAATCAACTCCTAATCCCGAAGTTGCATTTGCTTGAGGATCAAGGTCAACAAGCAAAACCGTTTTTCCCATGTGAGCCAAAAACGCTCCCACATTTATGGATGTGGTAGTTTTCCCCACTCCGCCTTTTTGATTCACAATAGAAATGATACGTGGCATACTATTAGTTTGTTGTTGATAGATTGTTGGTTGTAGATGAATTCAAAACGCCGTTTCCATCACGCGCTACTAACTGCAGATATACATTCGCAGAAGCAAACGCGATAAGTGGCACAGCAATAAAAAGTCCCAACATAATCGCTAATAGTCCAAGAAAACCAATGAGCGTATTAAACATACTAAATCCTAACAAATCCCATTTTGCGCCATACGTTAATCGCGCGCTTTCTTTAAGCGCCGCAAATACACCCAAATTTTTATCAACAATTAGATAAGGAACTTGACTATATTTTATCCCCCATATGATTCCCGGAATAATAAAAAGAAACAAACCAGCAAGAGAGATTAATGATATCAATATTGAAGAAAGAAAAAATTTCACCGCAACGTTTGATGAACCAAAAAGCATCTTGAATTGTATTGCATTTCCCCGAGAAGCTTCAACATACATTTTATACAAACCAGCTGAAAGTATATAAAGTATTGCGTATGAAATCAGACCACCTACAAACGTGATGACTAATGACACGTTTGTGTTTTCAATCATTTTGGACGTGTATGTTGATAGTAATGATACACAATAAAAAATACCAATCGTGAGGAAGTTCGCTCCCCAATATAACAAAAAATATTTTTTAGTAGTACTCCATCCATTTTCAAATGCCTTTGACATTGAAAAAACATTTCTATTGTTTACCAACACATATGCGCCTATCGGCATACACACAAAAAAACCAATCACCCCCACAATTCCCGCTATACCAAGCGCCGTGCGTACAATCTCGCCAGCAGTACCCGCTAATGTGCTTTCACTAGATGTACCAGAACCTAACGCAAATTGTGTTACCGCATACGCAATCAACACAACAACAATCAAAACCAATGGACCGACAAGAAGCGTAAGGCCGAGTTTTCGTTGAGACATAGCTGAAAAGTTAAACGTTAACTAATAAAAAATTCACCTTGGTGATTGTAGATTGACGATTTTAGATTTTAGATTGACGTTACCTACTACAAACTCATCTACAAACTAATTATAGCACTGTTACCACTTTATTGACAATCGTTACACATGTGAGTAGAATGTAGCAATACTGTGTAACTCGCAACATGCGCCGAAGTGGCGGAATTGGTAGACGCGCGGGACTCAAAATCCCGTTCTCGCAAGAGAGTGAGAGTTCGATTCTCTCCTTCGGCACACCGTCATAATTATTGCGACAACACACAATCAACACACTATAGCGGGGTAGAGCAGTTGGCAGCTCGGGAGGCCCATAACCTCCAGGTCGTAGGTTCGAGTCCTACCCCCGCAATGTTTTTGTTTATGCTTGCAAGTACATTTTTTGACATACTAATTTTCATAGGAATTGTTAGTTCAGGTTTCTATTGTTTTCATACACTTCATCATTTTAGCACACTCGCAAAAATCCCTCGAAATAATCGTATCCCGTTTATTTTTGCAACAGTCGTTTTCATCATCTTAATTTACGGAAGTTTCATAGAACCACAACTGATTAGCGTCAACAACGTTTCATATTCATTTCCTCCTCACAAATCACTCGCTTCAACAAAGCGTATTGTACTCATTTCCGACATACACGTTGGACCATACAAACACACAGCATATAGTAAACGCACCGTAGACCGTATTAAAAACATCAAACCCGATGCAGTGTTAATAGCAGGTGATTTTTTTCTAGAATATTCTGCGTTGGACGCGGCATATATGCTTGAACCATATCGCGAACTTGCGACGCTATTCCCCACAATCGCTGTAATGGGGAACCATGAATTTAATGTGGGAAATCCTGATCTAGATCCTTCAGATTTTGAAGAAGCTGATAGCGCCAGAAACATTATTAAGAATTTAGGAATGTTAGAACTTGAAGATGCGCAAACCATTTTATTTCCCGATGACCCAATTCACCTTATTGGCGCGCAGGACTTGTGGTCGCATGTTGATAATTTTGATGGCATCAAATTACCTGATGATACAGAACGTTCTATTGTGTTAGTTCATAATCCTGATCTTATTTTTAAGGTCAAAAACAAAGTTGATCTTGTGCTAGCCGGACATACGCACGGAGGACAAATTCGTCTACCTTTGATTGGTGCTATCGGTCAGCCGGGAAATACACCACTACCTAGAAGTAAGTTTGAAGGATGGTCAGCATGGGAACATACCAAACTATTTATTACATCAGGTCTTGGAGAATCAGGACCACGCGCGCGACTTTTTAATCCCCCAGAAATTGTAGTTATGGAATTACGTTGACAACGTATGTTTCTTTTATCATACTATTTGGTAGTTGGTGACGAAAATCAAAAATCGTCAATCTAAAATCTAAAATAGTCCGTGCCAGGGTAGCTCAGTCGGTCAGAGCGAAGGACTCATAAGCCTTAGGTCGTGGGTTCGATCCCCACCCCTGGTATAACATAGTTGAATTATAAATCATCCTATGCGATATAACTTCAGTGAAATATTTAGAGAAAATCCCGCTGGATCGCTGACCCCAATTCGCCGAATTCGCATAGGGGGAGTTGAATTGGGACCCGGGGTGACATTTTCAAAAGGAACATCTTTTGGAGGTGTAGATTTTACGCTATTTCGCGGACGTAATATTGAAGCAGATCAGGATGGTGAAATACTTGTAATACAGGGTATACACCAATAAATCATATGGACGACATTATTTTCAATGAACGTGAACTCGCTATTATTTCAGAAAGTGAAAATCGAGCCAACGAGCATTTGCATACAGTTGAATCAAGTGTTACACAGATTAATCATATACTCTACGCTGTAGTGATTGTACTCTTTGCGGGGCTACTCACTATGATTGTAGGAATTGCAGGAATCATTTGGGCGGCACGACAAACATACACGACATCCTACAACGATTATCGTGCATTAGTTGAAACCTTAAACAATCAACTACAAGACAAAAACAGCAGAGAAACTACTGCAAAAATTCAAAAAATTCAAGATCAGGTGAATAATTTTTTGAATAATAATTCCGCTCTAAAAAAATAATTCGCAAAAGCAAACAAAACATAATTCCTGTCCACAAAAATTTATATGATTCAAACACTTCAAAAACCACAGGGCAAACTTGGTGTGCTGTTACCTGGTATGGGGGCAGTAGCGACGACGTATATTGCGGGCGTTTTTCTTGCTCGTAAGGCGCAGGGAAAATTATTTGGTTCAATTGCCGAAAACGCGCACATTCGTCTTGGACATCGTTTCAATAATCAAAATCCTTTAATTCGTGAGCTCACTCCACTTACCGATCTTAATGATTTAGTCTTTGGTGGTTGGGATGTTTTTCCGGAGAACGCATATGAAGCGGCGGTGCATGCTGGCGTACTTTCAAAAGAACATCTAGACCTTGTGAAAGAAGAATTGTCGCACATCAAACCAATGAGTGGAGCGTTTGACCGAGAGTTTGTCAAAAAACTTGAAGGCACACATGTAAAACTAGGAACACGGCGACACATGGCAAACATGCTGATTGAAGACATCAAACAATTTCAACTGACGAATCAATGCGATAGATTAGTTATGGTGTGGTGTGGAAGCACTGAAGTATACCACGAAGCAGAAAATGTGCATCAAACACTTTCAGCTTTTGAAGCATGTCTTGATGCTGATGACAGACGCATTTCTCCAAGTATGCTCTACGCATATGCCGCACTAAAACTTGGAATTCCTTATGCCAATGGCGCGCCACATTTAAATAATGAAATTCCTGCGCTTCGTGAGTTAGCATTACAGACACATACTCCCATGACAGGAAAGGACTTTAAAACAGGGCAAACTTTATTAAAAACAATTCTAGCTCCTGGTTTCAAAGCGCGTATGCTTGGTATTCGCGGATGGTTTTCTACCAATATTTTGGGTAATCGCGATGGTGAAGTTCTTGATGACCCTGGTTCATTTCGTTCCAAAGAAGTTTCAAAGGAATCAGTGCTTGATACCATTTTACAATCTGATATATATCCTGAACTATATGGAAATCTGTATCACAAAATACGTATCAATTATTATCCTCCGCGTGGGGATGAAAAAGAAGCGTGGGATAACATAGATATTTTTGGATGGCTAAATTATCCGATGCAGATAAAAATTAATTTTTTGTGTCGTGATTCTATTCTCGCCGCGCCAGTTGTCCATGATTTAGTTTTATTTCTTGACCTTGCGAAACGTTTAGGTTTAAGCGGAGTGCAAGAATGGTTAGCATTCTTTTTTAAATCTCCACTTTCAATAGACCAACTTCCACCAGAACACGATTTGTTTATTCAACAACTCAAATTCAAAAATACACTTCGCCAATTTGCAGGCCACGAGCCGATTACACATTTAGAAGATAGATAACTACAAACAAAAAATCCGAGTGTAAGTACTCGGATTTTTTGCTCTTCCCTTTTTCTCATCAATATGTCGCAACAAGCATCGTGCGGCATATAATTTGAGCGGCGTAACAATATCCATTGTACGCCGTTTGTTTGTTAGTCATCATCCTCATCATTCCTGACGCGACGACGACGTTGCGGTTGATTTCCGGGCCGAAACGCATCGCGAATTCCATTCCACAAACCCCGAAGAGCTTGCACAATGAGATCGCGTGCTTGACGCAGACACCAACCAGTCAAGTTCCCCATCATCTTGAAGGGGAAATACCAGACCTTGCTGGACCATTTGGGATTGAGCGGATACACCGCCGCACCCAAAACAAACCAGCACAGAACGAGTCCGGACAACATATCCGTCAACTCCTTGCTCATATATCCCCCTATTGAGCAATCCTCTTGTACATGTTGCGCACCATGCGAAACATGTTTTGTCCCAGACGAAACGGAAATAGAAAGTAGTTCTCAAACCAGAGTGGCTCTATACCATAGAGCATTCCTCCTGCCAGGAACCACGACATCAAAATGATGACAATGTCCACACTCAACATTTTTTGCCTCCATGTTAACCCCTCACGGCATCCCGCTCAACTAAGTGAGATACCAAGTTGGAGCGGCGTGCATATCCAATGCACGCCGATTTAGATTGTTCTCTCCGCGCGTCGCGAGCGACGACGTTAGCCACGGTCCTCGCACCTCTTGGCGAGCCGCGCCTGACGTTCCTCCTCCCGCTTCGCCTTCGCTCGGTCGTTCGCGGTGTGGAGGGACAAGCCACTCCCAAAGCTCACGACTCCGCGACTGTCGCCACGCTCCGAGAGCTGTGGACGACGCGGCACCGCCTGCGGACGATGGTGAGGAACCGGCTTCTTTTCAGCTGGGAACGAGCCATCGTCGGCTCGGGCCCCATCAAGTCCGCCGCCATCTGGTAGAACTGCGGCAACTTGCCCCGCGCGTAGATGCGCTTCGCATTCCGCACCTGCCCACGCGTCACGACAGTATCACCAATTTTCACTGAATCCATGAAAATCTCCTACCCTATTCTTTATAGCCCGGGTGTGGCATATGTGCGTGATACAACATCACACAACACAAAAGTATACCATATTTTGATGATTCTGTCAAGCATCACCTAACTAAAAAAGATTGATACATACAAATTCTACTCAAATCAGAGAAAAAATTACTAACTTTTTTGTAAAGTAAATTACAACATAATGATTACATCGTGCCATTCTCGCCCGCCCGATCAGAGTCGAGGGCATGTCCTGCTGAAGGATAAACTCCGGCGGGAATCCACACCCTGCATGTAATTCTTGCCCGCAGGCGGGATTCCTCCCCCTCCTTGTCATTCCCGCGCTGGCGGGAATCCACACCCGCCCTTTCATTCCCGCGCAGGCGGGAATCCACACCCCCCATGTCCTTCCCGCGCAGGCGGGAATCCACACCCTCCATGTCATTCCCGCGCAGGCGGGAATCCAGGGTTGTTAGTTGGTTTACAAACTTTTCTGGATCCCCGCTGAGGCGAGAGCTTGTCCTGCTAAAGGAATGACATGGAGGATGCGTCATTCTCGCCCGCAATCTAAAATCTAAAATCGTAAATCTAAAATCGTCAATACACGCCTCCCAAGTTGTTACAAAATAGATTCTATGCTATACTATTTCCGTTCACAAAATAACATCCGCTTCTCATAAAATATGCTCATGACGACACATATCGCAGTTGGCGCGCTCGTTGCGTTGCACATTCCAAACGCTCCAGCCGCGTTTATCGCTGGATTTATTTCTCATCTTTTGATTGACATGATCCCACATGGCGATGCGCACATGTATCAAGAATACAAACGACATGTCAAAGTAAAAAGTGCTCTATTAAAAGTTACGCTTGATGCGCT
The DNA here is from genome assembly GCA_964450455.1 of uncultured Gammaproteobacteria bacterium. Lineage (GTDB taxonomy): Bacteria > Patescibacteriota > Patescibacteriia > Magasanikbacterales > CAYVCS01. The sequence goes on from CAYVCS010000079.1 coordinate 8,317, forward strand.
GTTTGCGATTATGATGACAGCTTGGATTTTCGCGTATATTCCTCTTGAACATCCGCGCATTATTGTGTGGGGACTTATTGGTTCGGTTTTGCCGGATATGCTTGTTGGATTATGTGAATTTGTAAAACATCCATGGCTCATCAAATTTCATAAAGTACATTTTTATTTTCACAATTATTTTGTCAATAGAAAGCAAGATATGACGCTCTATCACGGTCTCATTATGCAACTTCTCATTCTCGCAATACTCATCAAAAAAATTATCTAACACGCTACTACAAACTCGTCTGCGCCCATTTAATTAATGCGTCAGCATCAGTAAATCGTGAAAAATGATCTGGGGCGCCAAGCACAATCACAAACCACACACGATTATTAATGTCCACAGCTTGCGCGGCAAAATGAAATCCTGCTTCAACAATATGTCCTGTTTTTGCTCCTATAATTGTTTTTCCTCCAAACGACAAAATTCCTAATTTAAAAATGTTGGTTGAAAAAACTTTCTTTTTTATTGAACCATTCCAAAAAGTATATTCATTTTTTCCAATGATGGGACCTAATTCAGCATCAGACGAAACAGCTTTTAATAATAAATAAACATCATGCGCTGTGCCGACATTTCGTGGGTCAAGTCCTGTCGGTTCAACAAAAAAAGTTCGCGAAAGTCCTAACTCTAACGCCTGACGATTCATTCTACCCACAAAATATTCAAGAGATAAACCACTCGCGCGCACTAGCGTATGCGCCGCAGAATTAGATGAACCAATTAACGCAAGTGAAATCAAATCTCGTAGCGTCACGACATCGCCTACGGCAAGTGCTGAACGATCTTCAATAATATCCTGCTCTTCAATCACTATTTTTGTATCAAATGAAAATCCTTCAATGTTAGTTACAGTTAAAACCGTTGCTAATTTGGTAAGTGAAGCAATTGGAATAATCGCATCAGCATTTTGTTCAAACAGTGATGTTTGCGTCAGATCATCAATAATCAAAACACTCTTTGCCACAACAGCAGGTGGCAAAGTTTTAGGAATAATTTTCTGCACGGGACGATCCTGCGAGTGTGGTAGCGAGGAAACACGCACTATTGATTGCGCATCAGCGGCAAAAACAAGAGGAGCGGAATATACAAGAGATAAATCCGTATTCCTATCCACACCAGACCAGGGAATAGAGAGTAATGATAATAATGAAAAAAAAGAATGTAACATGTAACTTTATGATGAAGTTGAAACTATAGAGAAAAGATGAGATTCGGGATGCTGGAGGGAGAAACCTAGTTGCGATGTACCCCGAAGATCGCTTTTCCCTACAGTCTCAATGCTCAACATCTTGTATTCGGTCTAGCACCTCTAACCCCGCAAGCGTGTCGTATTCAGGAAGTTCATTCACCTGTGTAATTCCGAGCAAACTCATCATATCAGTACTTACTGCATATGACGGCTCAATCGTTCCCTCAATTTCATCAACTAAACCACGCATCAACAAATTCCGAAGAATCAACGTGCAATTCACACCACGAATCATTTCAATTTCTGTTTTCATAATCGGCCCACGATACGCAACAATTGTAAGTGTTTCAAGTTGTGGTCGCGTGAGTTCGGCCGACACATCATCACGCATCACGTTTGCAATGTGTTCGGAAATTAACGGATTTGTCGCAAGCCGAACTTTATCGGGAACTCGAATAATTACGATACCACTTTTATCTGAATATTTTTTTTGCAATCCCTGAATCTCTAGCTCAACTTCCTCAAGAGAAATTCCACATGCCGACGAAAGCGATGTCAGCAATACATCACTATGCGAGACAAACAGAAGCGCTTCAATGATTGCTTGATGGGTGTTCATACCTGTTCAATCATTATATCAGAAAAAGCATGTGTTTGATTAACGCTTACTGATCGGTGTTTCACCAATTCTAGAATAGCAAGAAAACTAACAATTGTATCTAGCCGTCCTCCTTTGTCAATAATTTCTGCAAACGACATACGAGCTCGCGTCATCAATAAATGTTTAATACGTTCAATTTTTTCAACGAGTGAGACAACTTTTTCAATATGAACTTTTTCTAACGCAACAATCGGCGTAAGTCGTTGTACTAATCGTTGTATAGATTCTTTCAACATCGCACACGTTACTGTAGACGGTGGATAAAATCCTCGTGTAATTTTCGGAGTTTGTATATAGCCAAAAAAACCACGCGCGTTGCTTTCAAAACGTTCATCAATATAGTGGCTAGCATCAACAAATGCTTTGTACATTTTTAATTGTTTTTCAAGTGAAATTGTTGCATCATCTTCCGAAAACACAACTTCAGGTAATAATGTTCGCGATTTGATATATAATAATTGCGAACCAACAACGAGAAAATCTGCCAATTCATATACCGGCAACGTGTCATGACTTTTCAAATATTCAAAAAAATCACGCGTAACTTTCGCGAGTGAAATTGTTGAAATATCTAATTTTTCAGCAATAATTAATTCCAACAACAAGGCAAACGGCCCTTCAAATTGGTCTGTTTTGACGGCATAGCCATTTTGAATCTGGAAATCAGTTTGCAAGTTGGATGCCATATTTGATGACATTAAGTAATCCCAACAATATCGCCGTGAGAAATGCAACCGTTGAAAGCGATAAAAATAGTACTGAATCAAACACCAAACTTAATAACACAAACGTAATGCCGAGCGTTTGAAACAACATCTTGAATTTCCCAAACCACGATGGCGAACTAATTTCACCTTTTCGTTTTTTGATAAATCCTCCCGTCAAAAAAATACATTCCATAGTAATCATGGTTACCGCAATAAATGGATGTAAATATTTTACCACAAGAACTGCAAGTGATGAACCAATCAGCATTTTGTCAGCGACTGGGTCATACAGTGTTCCCCATTCGGTAACTTGATTTCGCACGCGAGCAAGCGATCCATCAATCACATCAGTAAACGCTGTTCCTAAAAATACAGGAATCGCAAGCGCATACTGTTCGCGAATAAGCAACAGAACCACAAAAGGAATACACAAAAATCGCACAATCGTAACCGCATTAGGAGATACAAAACGAGGAATACATGGCAATACGGTGATTGCCATTAATCGATCGTGAGGAAACATTTCTTTTCTCATAGATAGATAACGGGAGACATCAAGTTTTTTTGTGTACTGAAATATTCGCTTCATCTAAACTTGCCTGCGGGAGCGGACTTGGTGACCCCATCAACAAATCATTGCCATCACCTGTTTTTGGAAACGGAATCACTTCTCTAATACTTTTTTCATGAAGCAATGTCATAAGTAATCTATCAAGTCCCGGCGCAATCCCCCCGTGCGGTGGAACACCATACTCAAATGCGCGCAATAAATGTCCAAATCTTTCTTGCTGATCGTGAGGAGTAATTGAAAGCAAGGTAAAAATCTTTTTCTGCAAAACAGGGTCATGAATACGAATACTTCCTCCCCCAACTTCACATCCATTCAATACCAAATCATACGCGTATGAACGTACTGCCGATGGATTGGTATCAAGCAGTGGAATATCCTCTGGGTTCGGCATCGTAAACGGATGATGTCCTGAAACTAATTTTTTTTCTGTTTCAGAGTATTCAAATAATGGAATATCAATTATCCAACAAAAGGCAAGCTCATGCGGGTCATTTTTATCCTGACGTAAATCTGGTTTATCACATCCAAATTTTTCCATCGCTTCTTTATACGTCAACACAGGAAATTCTTTTGATTGTAGTCGCGGAGGGTTATTCACGAATGTTTTCCATTCTGACCAATCTGAAGTGGTAACTTGATAATTTTGTATCCGCTCAATAAGAGTTTTCATGATATGTTCCGTCGTATCCATCACATCTTGGCACGTCACAAAACTCATTTCAATATCAAGTTGCAAAAATTCCTGATGACGATCTGCACGAACATCTTCATCCCGAAAACATCGCGCTATTTGAAAATATCTTTCAATTCCAGCAACCATCAATAACTGCTTAAACTGTTGAGGAGATTGCGGAAGCACGTAAAATTCCCCCGGATGATTGCGTGAAGGCACCAAATATTCACGCGATCCTTCAGGAGTTCCTTTCGTCAATACTGGTGTATCAATTTCCAAAAAATCCATTTCACGCATTATAGTACGCAACATATCAAACACATACGAACGCACTACCATATTCCGTCGCACACGCGAACGACGCATATCCAAATAACGATACTCCAAACGCAATTCTTCTTTAATTTCGTAACCATCAGTTTCAAGAGGAAATAACGGAGTTATTGATTGGTTGATGATGGTGATTGTTTTAATAATAACCTCAACATCACCAAATGGTTTATCAACATTCACCATTTTTAGAGGACGCGCAACCGGAGTTCCCAGAATACTCACCACAAATTGCCCTCGTATATCGCTCGCTATTTTTTTCACCTCGTCGGCGACATTAGGAAGAAGCGTACACTGCATGATTCCAGTTCTATCCTTAAGGTCAATAAACACCATTTTTCCCATATCGCGACGCGTATCAACCCACCCAATAAGTTCAATCTCGTGATTCAACATACTCGCTACGTCGCGGACTAAAGTTCTTGCCATACACAAAAAACAATTAAGTAAGTATTTACCTATAGGTAGTATACGCGATGTGTAATTTTTGGTCTAGGGCAACAGTACAAATGCTCTAGGAATTAGGATTTAGCTTCTTAGCTTTTTAGACGATTGACGGATCTGTTTCCTAATAAGCTA
>CAYVCS010000080.1:0-9738 GCA_964450455.1 uncultured Gammaproteobacteria bacterium
GAAATCAGAATTCTGAACCAACAAATCAAAATGTAATAAGAGGCACCCACCTCTTTGAAAGAGGGGTGCCTCTTTTTTTGTTTAATAAAAATATTATTATTCTGGTACCGATGACGCACCGCCTATTGGTTCAGTACTCCCAATTGACCATATGAGATCAAACATGACATTCATATTTGTGGCTAAGTATGAATCTTCTATTAAAACAGCTGAATAATCATCACGAAATATCCAAAACACTGTGTAATTCCCATAGACACCAATCTCTCCATTAAATGGATACTTTTTTTCTGGAATATATCGTATTTCTGCGCGAGATGCAATTGAAAAGATGTCATCTGCATATTTCGGTCCATCTACAACAAATATTTTTTTAACAGACATTTTTCGTTTAACTATTTCCTTTCGCGCTTCTTCACGAGCAGGAGAAGAACCATCGTTAAAAATTTCACCTGACATACTTGGAACAATAATTTCCCAATAACTTGAAATTTGTTCCTGTTTCATCGCCGTTAATAAAACCTCATGACATGCTTTAATCCCTTCAATTCCCTCATAAAATCGCAACTGTGTTTTATGTTCTGATTGTGCCATGAGTGCGGTCAAAGGTCCCAAAGTCTGACGAAAACGCACTTCCTGATCACTTAATTCTTGTTCGCGCTCGTGGATAAGCGATAACAATCGTATTGGTTTTTCAGCAACAAACATTTTTTTCTTTCCTTGCATGAAAGTACTCATCAATCCTTTTTGCGTCAGTTGTTCAATCATAACGTACGTCGTTACCCGATTCACGTTGGCTTTTTTAGCTATATTTTGAACAGATGACGCGCCAAGAGATAGCGAGGAAAGATAAATTTGAGCTTCTTTTTCAGAAAGCCCGATATTAATGAGTTCTTGTGTTAATTTTTCCATAGTTATAAATAGTGTATACTACTAGTCAACATAATTCAAGTTTAAAACAATATCCCACCATAATTTGGCTGATTTATGCCAAGAATAAGCATTATTTATCTCAACTATGTTCTGATTCATAGTAGCTGAAAGTGGATAACTTTTTATCAGTTCAACTATTTTTTCAGCCCACATCTGTGGATTACTTACTGATGCAAACACAACACCACTTGATTCACCCACTATTTCACGATGCGCAGGAATATCTGATGCGATAACTGGAATTCCATACTGCAACCCTTCAATCACTGGAATGCCAAAACCTTCATACCATGAGGGACATAACAAAATTCCCGATGTCAATAAAAATGTATTCTTTTCTTCCTCGCTTACATATCCTTTAAGAACCACATCTTCAGCACAATTTGATTCTGCAATTTTCTTTTTAATATGTTGTGCTCCATATCCATCATTTCCTACAATTATCAATCGGAGAGATGGATATAGTCCTAATTTCTTCAACTGTTGAAATGCATCAAGAACAAGTAAGAGATTTTTCTTTAGCTCTATTCGCGCTATAACAAGCAGTTGATGAGGTTTGCGTGTCATGAAAATTGGCATACGTATATCGCGACTCGCAACTGCGTTTCTAACTACAGAAATTTTATGAGACGGAATATTGTATACACGAATCAATTCATCTTTTGTGAACTGTGAGGGGGTGAAAATATGACGCGCGCATATACGAACTCTATATAAAGAAATATGTTGTAGTAGACATTCAAACCACGGATACAAATTCGGAAATGTGGTAAATCCGATATCGTGAACAGTTGTAATAAGTCGTGGATGAATCAACGGAGGAGATGATGAGGGAATAAATAAAACCACTTTTTTTTGAAAAATATATTTTAACATTTCAAACGAAAGTCGCAACTGTGTCCAACCGAAAGGTAAAATCCACGAAAGAACATGATGCTCAAAATGTGATGGTAACGGTAAAAACTCTTGAGGGAATGGATCTCGCGAAAATAAAATGACACGATGAGAATTTGGAATTACTGATTTCAGCGCATATATCAAATGAAACGCATACCATTCAACACCTGTTTTTTTACTCACACATACTCGTGATGCATCAATCAAAATAGTCATACCTCTCTAGCTTATTAGGAGCTAGCTTCTCTAGCTTTTTAGGAGTTAGCTTTTTAGCTTATTAGGAAACGCCGACGTCCGTCCTAAGAAGCTAAAAAGCTAGCTCCTAATATTCTAGTTTAGCGCGTTGCGAGAATTGAACGTTTGTAACTTTCTAAATTCTCAAGCGCGATTCCTGTTCCTTTTACCACACATAACAAGGGCTCATCGGCGACATACGCTGGCACTCCCGTCGCTTGCGAAAATAATTGCGCGATATTTCGTAATAAACTTGAACCACCTGATAAAATCATCCCCTTATCCATCACATCAGCCGCCAACTCGGGTGGTGTAACATTCAAAACATCCTTAATTGCCTGAACCATTCCTTCAAGAGCTGGCGCAATCGCCTCCGTTACATCGTCTGAAGACACAGGAAGCATTCGCGGAAGTCCCGTAATCATATCTCGTCCTTTAATTTCTAACATCATTTTCTTCTCTAAATATAACGCGGAACCAATTTCAATTTTTACTAATTCAGCTGTTCGCTCACCTATCGCAAGACCATGTTTTTTCTTTACAAATTCTTGAATCAAACTATCAAATTTATTTCCTGCGATTCTTACTGACGCACTCGCAACAATTCCACCCAAACTAATCAGGGCAACTTCCATAGTTCCACCTCCAATATCTATTATCATATGGCCAGATGCTGAACCAATCGGAATATCTGCTCCAATTGCCGCAACAATTGGTTCTTTGATAATATATGCGGCGCGCGCTCCTGACGCTAATGTCGCATCAATCACAGCGCGTCGTTCAGTTGAGGTAATTCCGCCTGGAACTGCAACCATAACTTCAGGTCGAAATAAACGAAATCCACCAAGTGCTTTATTGATAAAATAACGTAACATTGCTTCTGTGGTTTTATAATCCGCAATCACGCCATCTTTTAGTGGTCGCAATGCGACAATTGTATCAGGAGTTCTGCCTATCATATCGCGAGCTTCAATACCAACAGCGAGCACAGTTCTATCTGCTTTTGAAATTGCCACGACTGATGGCTCATTAATTACGATGCCACGTTTAGGAACATACACTAAAATATTTTTCGTTCCCAAATCAATTCCTATTTTTCTGATAATCACAATTTTTTTATCATTAATTAAGGTAATGCCTCGCGACAATCAATCTGCCTATCAATTCGTACATCCCCTTCATACGTACAATCTTCTGTATATGTATCAAACTTGTAAGAGGTAGTCAACAGCGGAACTAACGTTCCCGGTTGTTTTATGAACACATATACAGATGGAATTATGGGTGAAGTATATGACATTGTGATGGATCGCGAAGTCCCCATTCCTACACTGAAAAAAAATCCTATCACTCGTTGATGGTGTTCAATCCATTCATCATACCCTCCCTCACCATCCGCCTTGTTGATAGCTCCTCCGCCCTCAATTGCAACATTAAGTGTGTTGTCAGGAAGATACACACGCGTATATGAGCGATATTCTCGTGTCCGATAATCGGACACAGGTTGTGTGTGGTTGTAGTTAAGTGTGAGTTCATACGTTGCGTATCCATCTTTCATCGTTCCACTATGTTGCAGTGAGCGTTCAATCACACGATCTGTTTTAAACGCATTGAGATTTGCATCAACAACTCGTATAACATGCGCGCCATCTGCATATTTTTTTTCACCACTCCATCCATTAAGTTCATATTCCTGTTGAATTGCAGAATCAACATCAAATAACAAAATATGTTTTTCTGCTAACAATTGAGAAACGCGCTCTAAAATTGAAACATACACAACAGGCGATAATTTTTTGGCGCGACTAATTATTTCATGACCTAATTGTGTCAACACGTTTTTTCGCTCATCTTTATGAATCCCCTTTTCTTTATACGCAACTTCAACTTGATATTCTAGTGTGTCTATCAGTGTTTCTTTTTCATAGACTATTCCATTAATTGAGATTGAGCCGACATAGTCCATAACTTCCGAAAGCACTTGCGTATCAATCGCAATAACTCCATCAATACGATCAGCATATTTTCCTCCTTCAAGAGAATATATTTTTGTTATCAAACGTGCGGACTCCGAAAAGATCGGATTCCAATTTGCATCTCGTAAAAACATAAAATTTTGTCCGAGATACGTAACAAGAGGCGCTGGAGCGCGAGGAACTTGGACACCTATCGGCGCATTACTATCAAACACTCCCGTATCCTCAAACAACACTTCTTTAATACGTCCTTTGTGAATTTTGACAATCGCGAATTGTCCGATAAAACCACCAGTTGGACGAAGTTCATGGTTGTTTTGTAATAACACGAGATAAATTCTTTCTTCGTAAAATCCAGCAAGTCGCATTCCCAAACTCCACATAGGTGAATTTTGCGATTGAGCGATACCTTGATCAACCACAAATTTTTGAGGTTTTAACGTCGTGTACACATTTGGCACGCCAAACTTCTTAATCAGCACAACACAAAGAAAACCAATTGCAATTACACCCAATAAGCCGACCAACAACCGAATATACATTTTTATTCTCATAGTTGTTTAGCTTCTTAGGAATTAGCTTTTTAGCTTTTTAGGAAACGCGAACGACGACGTCCTAATAAGCTAAAAAGCTAATTCCTAATGCCTAGAGTCTAATAAGCTAATAAGCTAGTTCCTAATGCCTAGAGCAAAGCTAATTCCTAAAAAGCTAGATTTAGTTTCTCTTTTTAAGGGTAACATTAAATCCTAAATAGCTTCCCATCATCATCCGCGTCTGCGCTTCAAGCGCGGGAAACGATCCCAAACCAATCAAGGTAATCGGCAACAAAAACCAGTGAGCTACAAATGACGCGTATGTTTTGAAACGAATTTTCACGTGTGATGTTGGTAGTAGAGTGAACGAAAGCATTGCAGATACGATAAGTCCAATCATAGCCAGTCCCATAAGACGTTCTAGTACCTGTGGAGTATTTTGAAATAAAATTGACTCTAAAAACGTTGCAGATCCAAGATATAATGGTAGTCGTCCCATAATCAATATAAGTATCGCAACTAATGACCAAGAATACATTCCTTCAACATAATTGAATATCATCCGCATTTTTTTTCGTACTGAAATACGATGATTGCGACGAAAGTGCCATAACATAAACGGTAAATTTTCCGCACCCCACGCCCATCGTCGCTGTTGCAAATATATATTTTTGATACTTTTCCACAATGTAGACCCTATGACAGTATCCATAGATACCGTGAGATACAAAGGAGTTACTTCATAATTTCCCTCATAACGTAAAAACATCTGAAGAAAAATACGTGAATCCTCTGAAACAACATTTTTTTGCCAAAAACCACAATCAATTAACGCAGACAAACTCATACTATGCGAAGAAAATGTCCATAATCGTTGTGGACGTGTAACCTCTGACAACATCCAAAACGTAGTTCCAAATGCCATAATTCGAGCGAGCGACGGAACTTCCCAAAAATTGTTAGTATAAAGTGGAATAGGTTGATAACTGCTTCGTGTCGGATTGCTATGAGTACAAAATACATATGTAAGATACGCAATATATTCTGAATGAACAATCGTATCAACATCAAAAGCTGAAACAATTACATCACGATACGCAAACCCATGAGTATCAGCATATGTTTTAAGTATAGGTCCAACACTATGCAAGTTTGATCCTTTACCAGGAAGCTCGCCTTCTACCCGAGAGGGATGAAGCGTGAACACAATATCCGCAAATACATTCTGATATATTTCCAAAATCTTTTTCTTAACATCTTCAAAATGCTCCTGATCGTTTTCTTCTCCTGCCACTATAACGACAACCTGACGCGGAGGATACGACGACATAGCAAGTGAGCGAAGAGTTGACACTATGACGTTCGCATCTTCTTTGTATGTAGGAAATACAAAAAAATTCACTTTATTATTCCAATCTGGAATCATTTGTAATTTAGCAAACCAAGATTGTTTTGAAACTTTTTTAAGCTGTCTCCATGCGACAAGTAAATTCAACGTAAAATATACAATACGCAAAAGCCAATAGACATCAAAAATTATAATACATATAACTGCCCATAATGGCTTTACAAATGACAGTACCACAGCAAACAATAATGTGCTCCAGACAAGCACTCCAAGCAACATTTCATAGAGGCGATATTCAGTTCGAGGAGTTATCATATGTATTTTTCTATGATTTACGCGTTATGTTAATAGACGCATAATACGTAGGGAGTATATGCGAAGCGTGTTGTACAGAATCCCACATTCGCTTTTTTTCTGTGCTTGACGCAACAATGAATTCTCGTGGCAATGCCGCTACTGATAATCCACTCACAAAACTCCATGTATTCATGATAACAGTCGCAACACGTGTTGCGGTAAATGATTCTCCTTCCATAATCACACCGAGCGCGACAACATCAGAAATATCACATCCAAGTTTTGAAATATCGTGTTGAATATACGACAACAAATTTTGCGTTTTTCCCTCGTGAACAAATTCTACATATTCAGCATGAACACAGAAATACAACACGTTACGATTCATCTGTGGGTCGCACACGATGATACATGGTTTTGAAGAGTGTTTTTGTTCATCCTGTTGCAATGGTGTCTTTTGCGATAACATGTTTGTGCTCAAAAATAGAATATAAAAATTTATCCACAACGTCGCGCCGATATTGAAATTCTTCCTTAGTCATCACTGCATAGCGCAATTGATGATGCGACATAACTTCATATTCACGACACGCTTTTTCAAGTCTCTCTTTGGTAACCGAACCGACCATCAATATGTCAATTTCAGCTGTAGCATCATTCACAAATATCCCACTTAACAGTAGATAGTCAACCTTACCTAAATTACTGATTTTGTCAATAAAGTCCTGTTGATTCATCAAAGCATCTTTTGCGAATAATGCTTCTAATTCTGACAATAATACACACGCTGGATTCAAGGTATAATATTTTTTTTTCGCGATATCATTAGCGCTATCAAACATATTCCCTGATCCTTCTACTTCATGGATGATGCCGAGCGACTCTAAATGAGCAAGTTCGCGGCGTACGGCATGAATATGTGATTCTAACGACCTCACTAATTCACGCACAAAATAACGCTTATCTCTATGATATATAAAAAGCGACAACAATTTATAGCGAGTTGTTGAACCAAGTAATTGTTCAATAATCATATAGTATCTATATCATAATGGAAATTTGGGGATACATCAAGTATACTATACGCACGACTTCCTACTATGAACAAACATAACAACACGCCACAAGAAACAAAGATGAGTGCGTTTCCTTTTAACACCGATACGCGCACTTTAGCATCATGTTTTGTCCGTCATCATACCTATAATGAATCTGCAGATCAGCAGTGGCAAATTTTTGGATTTGGTGAATCGTCGCACGATCACGCGGGAAATGTGAAACCACTCATCAAACTCTATGACTTTGTTCATAAAAATCTCACTGAAATGGTGAAGGCGGAGCCGCATATTGAAATTTCTTTTGTATTTGATCAAGTTATCACGCGTGTAAATCAAGAACGCTCGCGTCTATTCACCTCAACTGAACAGAACATCATCAAAAGCGCGACCATAGTCATTGGACTCATTAAACAAGGAAGTATCTGTCTTGCTGATAGAGGTGTAAGTTTTAGTATTATGGTAGTACAACACGCTTCAAAAATTCCACGAGTCATCCCCATCATTGTTCCTGATACTTCAACCTCACCATCTGATACAACGATATTTAAAAGTAGTATGTGTGGAATTTTTTTACCCAACTCACGCGCAATTCTTTCAACTTCACCTATGCAAACAATTGGCAGAAACGATGTGTTTCTTTCTCTTCTTTCAAAACGGACAACAGAGCTTAACGACATCTGGAAACGAATCAGTGTCAAACTTACTGAAAAAAAATCAGAACCATGTTCCGGAGTGATTATTGATTCATACGAAAAAAGCAATTCAACTCCTGTTTCGGAAATACGACGTTTTTCTTCATATGTTACGAATACGAAATCGTCTCACATTCCACTCATTCACTTCACCATCACGTTGCTAAAAAAAATATACGCAAAAATTTCAACATATAGCGCGCTGTGTTGTCGCTTCATTGTTCCCCAAGGTTCAAAAATAACCACGACGACTTGGTATAGAACCACAGCCAAGTTTTTTTTAGCGTTTACAAAATCCTTCATTGGTCAAAAAATTTCTTTCTTCACGCGTTCTATCGCACGCATTTTCTATCGTATATGTTTTCTTACTTTACGAACTGTTATTCTTATCACACTCTACATTTCAACACGACTTTTAAATCCACTCAAACGAATTATACAAGCGCTAAAAAAATTATACCTTCAATGTTCATTGACGAAAAAAATAGCATTATTCATAGCGCTATGCGCGCTTATCATATTTATCACCATTCTCTTCGTGCGTTCAAAAAACAACACTCTTCAAACTACCCAATTAACTATACAACAAACATTACAACAATTTGAAACAAAACGGCTGATTGCGGAATCAAAATTCGTGTTTAATGATGCAGAAGGAGCGCGCACCGCACTTCGCGACGCAGAGCAGTTACTTAGCTCTCTTCCACACAATACATCTCATCAACTTGAAATAATCACCAATCTGAAAGAAAAAATATCATCTCTTCGCGCTGAACTTCTGAAAATAACGCATATCACATTTCGCGACGCAGACATAGTGCATACATCAGAAACGCAACACAATACAGAACGCGATATCGCATCCATCAATAATCATCTTTTAATATGGGACAAATTTGCAATTACCGACCTCACCACATCTAGAAACACCATTTTTTCAAATCCACTCGGAGAACAAGTACACATTATTTTTGGCGACTCCACAATAATGTTTCAAGAAAATTCACTCATTAAAAATTATGAAGTTACCAGTGGAAAACTATCTCAATCAGAACTATTATTTTCAAATCCTCTCATCAGCGCTCACGTGTACGATGGACGGCTATATGGAATTGATGCAGGAGGAATAATTACTCGTCACGAACCAAGTTCATCAGGTTTTGCGCGCGGAACTTCGTGGCAAAAAGTTTCCACCGTTATTTCTGAACCCATGGATTTAGAAATTGACGGCTCAATTTATATTTTAGATGGAGGAGCGCGTATTCATAAATTTTTTAAAGGCGAACCGACGCAGTTTGACGTATCATCAATAGATCCGCAACTTCACAAAGCACCATCAATGTGGACTGATAGCAATTCACCCTATCTGTATATTCTAGAACCATCAGAGAATCGACTCGTCGTACTTGATAAAAATGGAAAAATGAAACAACAATACGTCTTTGATATAATTCCAGAAAAATTCGCCATCAACGAAAAAGAACGCAAAGGATACATTCTCACGAGTCAGTTTACCTATTCTTTTCCCCTCTAACATCTATACCTAACCGCGAAACGCCATATCAAATAATTCCACACTTAGCCGACCTACGCTACGTCATATCGAGCCGACCTACGCTACGTCATATCGAGCCGACCTACGCTACGTCATATCGAGCCGACCTACGCTACGTCATATCGAGCCGCAGCGAGATATCTCGTGGGTGGTGACATGGACGAGATTTCTCGTTGCGACTCAAAATGAGTTACCATTTTTACGTCATCTCGAGT
>CAYVCS010000081.1:0-3879 GCA_964450455.1 uncultured Gammaproteobacteria bacterium
CCCCCTTTGCTCCTTACGAGAAAAACTTTCTATCCACAGTCAATTAGTATAGCACACTTTAAAAAAATATGTATACACAGGGAGGAAGATTAGCTTGTAGCTTGTAGCTTGTAGCTTATGTATGTCATTCCGTTTTTTTATGTCATCCTCGCCGCAGCGGGGATCCAGAAAAGTTTATAGACTAACTAAAACACTAGATTTCTGACAATAAATACTTATTAATGAGAACTCGCGCGTACAGCAAACCACCGAACGACGATGGATTCCCGATCTCGGTCGGGCTAGTCCTGCTGAAGGGAATGACATGGGGGATGGTGAGAGTCTGTCCTGCTAAAGGAATGACAATTAGGAAAATAGACAATATGACAAAATATTTATCATGTTTGTAGTTGGAATCGTCTATTTATCATCATCAATCTAAAATCAGCCCGCGCCAATCTAAAATCTAAAATCGTAAATCATAAATCCCCATCCTATCCCCCTTCAACCAACCGCGAAACCATTTCACGAACTCGAACCCCATCCGCCTTTCCTTTTAATTCCTTCATCGCCAAACTCATTATTTTTCCTGTATCTTTGGATGAAACATCAGCAAATTGCGTCAATATATTTTTGATACAGTGTACAATCTCATCATCTGACGATTGAACTGGCATATATTTTGAAATAATTACTCTCTCATGTTCCGCCGCTTCACTCAAATCCGTACGACCAGCTTTTTCACATTCAGCAATTGTCTCTTTAAGTCGCTTAATTTCTCGAGCAAGTACAACATGTTCTTCTTCAAAAGTCAGCTCATGTCGTAATGCAATAGCTTCATTCTTTACCGCAGACACCACCTGTCGCAATGCTTGTTTTGCTATTTCATTTTTTTCTTTCATAGCAATAACTAGATCGTTTTGAATAGTTTGTAAGAGCATATAGAGATATAAAAATTTAATTAATAACTATGTAAAAAATAAATACGCCTTATAAAAAGCGTATTTATTTTAACACAAATCAAATAGTTAAGGAATTGATTGATAGATTGTTAAGAAAATATATAACCCGTTCCTAAAAAGCTAAGAAGATACATCCTAACAACTACAACTCTAATATCGTCGTTCATCTGGTTCTTCAAGTTTACCTATTTTACGAAGATATTGCATTTTTGAACCCAATTTCAATCGTGTTAAGGTATGCGAACGTCGCATATTACGACTTTTCACGGGTTTCTCAAAACGTTTATCTTTTACTTCGCGAATTAATCCGCGATGCAAAACATGTTTCTTGAAACGACGCGCCATGGATTCAAAATTTTCATTCTTTTTGCGAGTTACTTTAATCATGTTTTCACCCCTTTCTAATTAGATATATTGAGTTAATATGGTTACACTACGCTCTTTATTAGACAATGTCAACTGCATCTTCTTCGCTGATTTCGGGCGCTTCAACCATTGCTTCACCCGCAAATTCTTGTTCTAATTCAAGTGCTAATGGCACAACTCCATCAACAGATTCTTCGGCTTCAACGGGAACATCTTGTTGTATCGGCATATAGGCCAATGAACCAACTTCCGCTTCTTTTGCATCAAACTTTTTTCGTAAAATAGACAATGATTTTTTAAGATCAATAATTTCTTGAATTCCTGACTCCATATCGCGAATAATAACAGTTCCCTCTATCACTTCTCGTTGACCAACAATAAAGGCAAAAGGAGCAAGCGATTTATTTGCGATTTGTAATTGGTCACGTAACGACGAACGTGAAAAACATTCTCGTACGCGCCATCCTGCGGTTCGCAATTCCTCAAACAATACCATCGCCCGACGTCGTCCTAATTCACCTAAATGCGCAACAAAAATTTGCGGCCGTTCAACTTTCGCAATAGCGATATGATTCCGATGCATTTCAGAAACAATCCGCTCAATACCAAACGCAAATCCCGCGGCAGGAGTTGCAGACCGTCCTCCTAAATGCTCTACCAAACCATCATATCGTCCTCCTGCACAAAACGCACTTTGTGATTTTTGGTCTTCTTCTTTCACAGGAAACAATTCAAATACGGTGCGATTATAATAATCTAATCCCCTCACCAAATATGGATCAAGCATATAGGGAATCGCAAGATCATCTAAATATTCTAACATCCGCATAAAATGATCACGCGATTCATCATCTAAATTATCAACCATTTGCGGAGCGCTTGCGCGAATTTCAGCAAGTTCTTCATCTTTCACATCCAAAATACGCAATGGATTTTTTTGTAATCGTTTTTTATGTTCTTCATTCAATTTTCCTCTAAATCCTTTATAATGAGCAACTAATTTTGTGATATATGCTTCGCGTGATGCAAACGATCCAATTGAATTTACGGAAACGATTGATTCTATTCCAATTGTTTTTAAGATATTATACGACATAGCAATAAGCATCGCATCAACTGCCGCGTCTACTGCCCCAATCACCTCAAAACCAATTTGATGAAATTGACGATAACGTCCAGCTTGCGGACGCTCATGACGAAACATGGGTCCAGAATACCACAATTTTGTTGGTTGTGGTTGATTGAACATACCATGAACAATATATGCCCTTACAGCTGATGCCGTTCCTTCGGGACGCAGTGTTACTTTTGAGCCATCTTTATCTTCAAATGTATACATTTCTTTTTCTACAATATCCGTATTTTTCCCTACTCCACGAGTAAACAAACGCGAATATTCCAAAAGTGGCGTACGAATTCTGCCAAAACCATACACTTGTGCAAAATGTCGCGCTGTATCAAGAATCGTGTTCCAATATAATTCTTCAGATGGCAAAATATCCTTCATCCCACGAAGTAATCGTGGAGTTTCAAAACTTTTATCCTGTTTTGGTTCATTCTCTTTTGGCTCTTTTGTCTCTTTTTCCTTGTTCACAATTTTGATAGACATACTATATCATGATAATTTTATAAATTACTCTCTAGCATATATACATCTTCAGTATTCACAACTCCAAGACGATCAATCGGCCATCCACGAAGCCATACGCGTCCAACAATTGCACCTCGTGTTACTGGTCCAAATCTACGCGAATCAGCAGATACCGGACGATTATCTCCTAACATAAAAAATTCATTTTGTTTAAGTTTCAACACGACAGTTTCCATAGATTTTTCTACTCCAATCAAATAACGACTTTCATCTAACTTCACTCCAGTTTCATTATCTGCATTATACAAAATCACATCACCATTAATAAATTTCACCGTCTCACCCGGCAAACCAATAATTCGTTTGATATAAAAATCACGAGAATTATATGGAGGACGAAACACGACAACGTCTCCTCGCTTCGGTTCATGAAAACGATACGACAGTTCATCAATAATTAAATATTCACGTTCAAAAAAATTCGGCTCCATGGATGCGCCTTTTACGTAAAACGGTTTGAACAAAAAATATCGAATTATCAAAATCGTTAAAAAAGAAAAAGCGGCAACACGAATCAATTCCCAAATAAAATAACTCACGCTTTTTTGTGGCATTTCTTGGTCTACAGTTGTTTTAACCCCCATTCCCATAATGCATTGAAAAATATAGTATACATGACAATGTTAGAATATGCAACTTTTTAAGTTGTATTGCTAGGATTTCTAGGCTAGGCATTAAGCTCTAGGCATTAGGAATTAGGAATTAGCTTTTTAGTTTATTAGAGTGGTGACGTTCAATCGCCTAACAAGCTAAAAAGCTAATTATCTAAAAAGCTAGCATAGCTTGATTATTTTATAAAAAATAGTACTATATAGAACATATGATTACCATTGCACATGTTGGAAAATACGCGTTACAAACAGTCACAATTCGTGGTTGGGCATACAATATTCGCGGAAGTGGAAAGTTAGTTTTTTTACA
>CAYVCS010000082.1:0-7774 GCA_964450455.1 uncultured Gammaproteobacteria bacterium
ACCCACCCCCCCATCTGTCATGCCTGCCCCCTCATCTGTCATTCCCGCGCAGGCGGGAATCCGGCAACGTAGTGATGTGAATGACAAAATTCAAAATGTCATTTTGAATAAAAAAAGAAATCCTGTTGTAATTGAGAAGGAAGTTGT
Source organism: uncultured Gammaproteobacteria bacterium (assembly GCA_964450455.1). GTDB lineage: Bacteria > Patescibacteriota > Patescibacteriia > Magasanikbacterales > CAYVCS01. The sequence goes on from CAYVCS010000082.1 coordinate 148, forward strand.
CGGAGACGAAGTTGAACGAGATTTCTCGCTTGCGGCTCGAACTGACGTGGGGGAAGCGGCTCGAAATGACGTAAAAAAACCGGTCCGAGATGACGTAAAAAAAATGGCTCGAAATGACGTGGGGGAAGCGGCTCGTGATGAGGTTAAAGAAATTAACAGAGATGATGTAGCGGCAATACGACCTGTATTATCATCTAAACGTGAAACCGTAAAAAAAATAAATATCGCACAAAAAGATGATATATTGAAAGACGATGAACGTGTTGAATTGCAAAAAGCTGAACTTATGGCAGATACGTTGCACAAAGCGCATCCCATAAATGCGCAAGATGAACTTATTCTAAAAGTTCAAGAAATTATTGCTGAAGCAGGAGTTAATTATACAGATTCAACTATGCATGAGCGATTAGAGAGTGTGGTAATTGCGCATTTGAAGGAGACGCGTGGATTATATGAAACGCGAGATGTGGTATTGAAATCAAAAGAACAAGGGGGATTAGGGATGAATGTAAACGAAGCAGAAGTTTTTTTGAGGTTTTTACAGCGTAAGAAAGATGAGTTGAATGCGATATGGCGTTTGCGAGAAAAGACAAAAAAAGAATTTGTGCAAACAGAAAAAAAGCAATCTATGTTTAAAAATGGTCCTAGCAAACGGCCACTGAAAACATTGGGTACAAGCGAAGATATGCGAGGGGTGAAACCACTTGAAAAGAAAGTGCCACGAGCTCCAATCATCGCCGAACAACTTCAGCAAGTTAAACCTATTATGCACGATGTAAAATCTCCGCCGCTGTTGCTTGACGCGGTTTCCGAATTGCAATCTTATACGATTGTTGATTTTTTTCGTCTTAACAGTAATCCGATAGAAGCCGCAATAAAAATTGAAGGAAAAATACGTTTGTTGGGACAGGAATCGTTTATGTTGATGAAGAAAGCAATGGTTGCTTGGAAACAATCCGAAGTGATGCGTGTGTATCGCGAGCAATTGCAACAAAGTGTGCTTGGGGGGATTCCACTTAACGAAGTAATAGCTAAACGAAAAGAAGCTGGGTTGCTGGTACTTACAGATGACGCTGTCCATGCATTAACAGATTTGTCTTCGCGATTAAAAGGATAGTGTGATATACTTATATTAGGTTGTAGAATATTAGGAACTAGCTTTGGCTCTAGGTATTAGGAATCAGCTTTTTAGCTTCTTAAGACGTTGGCGGTCGCGACTCCTATTCGTGTCATTCCCGACCGAGATCGGGAATCCACAACGTCATCAGCAAATACTGTCTAGGTTTTAGGAACTAGCTTTTTAGGAAATGGTGATGTCCTTAAAAAGCTAATTACCTTAAGTAGAGTCAGGAATGACATGAGTATTGAAAATAAAGTAAATTCATATAAGCAATTAATCGTTTGGCAGAAGGCGGTAGAATTGGTTGTTACGATATATGAGTTAACGGAGTTTTTTCCAGCGAGTGAAATGTATGGATTGATGAGTCAGATGAGGCGTTGTGCAGTTTCTATTCCATCCAATATTGCCGAGGGAAGACGTAGAGGGAGTTTTAAGGATTATCGTAATTTTCTTTTCATTGCTTATGGTTCTGGTGCGGAATTAGAAACACAATTGGAGATTTCTAAAAAATTACCATTCGGAAAGAATTTAAATTACGTTCAAGCTAATTCATTATTGAATGAAGTGATGCGAATGTTGAATAAAATGGTTAATGGACCTAATAAGCTAAAAAGCTAATTCCTACAACCTAACTAAATATGCCTGAACAATATGTTGTGCCACAATTTTTGACGGTGGAACCAAAGATTATTGGAGCAATTACCATGCGACAATTTTTGTGGGTGATTGGTGATGCGTTGATTGTAACTTTGATGTGGAAATTATTGACTCTTCCATTTTTTATTCCTTCTGCAATTGTTGTTGTGGGAGTTGGCGCGTTATTTGCATTTTACAAAGTGAATGGACAGACATTTCAATATTTTTTAATCAATATAATTCAGACAAAAAAACGTCCGCGCGTGAGGGTGTGGGGAAAAGAATATACTGATGCTGAATTGAAGATATTTATGACGGAAAAACCATCAGTAACAGCAACAGTTGTGATGAGAAAAATTAAACCAGCATCATCGCGGTTAGCGCAACTTTCGTTAGTTGTTAATACGGGCGGAGCATTTTCTGGTAATGAAGAAGCGGGTGCAGAGTACGCAATTTCGCAGGCACGACTTAAAAAATAACATCAGGTTTACGCAATAGTTAGCCAATATGTCTGTTATGTCTCCATCTGCTAACGGAAAAAAATATGCCTATTAATGAACAACAAGAATCGCAAAAACAAGTTGTAGTGAAAGCGCCAAAACAACGCGCTCCTGCTTCAAAACGATTTTTGGATATTTCTGAAATTCGTGATGGTGTGGTGGTGATGAAAGATGGAACATTAAGAAAAGTTATATTGGTTTCAAGTATCAATTTTTATTTGAAAGGTGAAGATGAACAAGATGCGATTATTTCTGCGTATGTCGCGTTTTTGAATGGTTTGGAATCGCCAATTCAGATTGTAGTGCAATCGCGAACACTTAACATTGATGGATATATGCAAGATTTGAAGGAGAGAGAAGAAAAGCAAACGAATGAATTATTGCGTAATCAAACATCGGAATATCGCGATTTTTTGAAACAACTGATTCAGATTGGAAATATTATGGATAGAAAATATTTTGTTGTTGTTCCATATAATCCATTAAATAAACCACAAAAAAGTTTTTTTTCACGTCTGTCGGATTTGTGGTCGCCTGGCGCGTCTATCAAACTCAAGGAAGAAGAATTCAAAAAAAGGAAATATGACCTTGATGTGTTGGTTTCCCGAATTGTTTCTGGACTAACAGCTATGAGTTTGCAAATTACAGAATTAGATACACAAGGTTTGATTGAATTATATTATGATACCTATAATCCGGATATCGCGTCCATTTCTAAATTAACAAACGTTGATAATCTTCAGGTAGAATGACGTGGTAATCTAATAAGCTAACAAGCTAATTCCTACAACCTAACATATGGCATTTTCATTACAACAAAAAGACGAAAAAGTGATAAAAAGTAGCGCCCAAAAAGGGTCTGGGGCATCGTCCAATGATTTAACCGCGCTTGAAGAAGAGCGTGTGTATCGTCGTGGATTAGTTTCTATTCATGATTTGATAGCACCACAATCTATGGAAGTTGAATCTTCCTATATTCGATTGGGAGATGCGTATGTGAGGACATTATTTGTGATGGTGTATCCACGTTATCTGATGGTTGGATGGTTTGGACCGATTATGAATATCAATAAGACGATTGATATTGCGATGTTTTTTTATCCGATTCCTGCGCCATTGATTTTGAAACAATTGCAACGAAAAGTTGGTGAAGTGCAAGCGCAATTGATGCATGATTCACAAGAAGGAGCTCCGCGTGATCCAATGCGTGAAGCGGCATTTCAAGATATGGAACGATTGCGCGATGATTTAACGCAAGGAATAGAACATTTTTTTCAATTTGCGTTATATACGACATTGTATGCGACGAGCAAAAAAGAACTTGATCAATTCACGGATGAAATTGAAGGATTATTTGCGAGCAAACTTGTGTATACAAAAAAAGTTTTTTATCAGGCCGAACAAGGATTTAATTCAACCGCGCCACTTGGAAGCGACGAATTGTTGATTACATTTAATATGTCCAGTAGTCCGTGCGCTACATCATTTCCATTTATCAGCGCTGATTTGACGAGTAACACGGGTGTGCTCTATGGGATTAATAAACATAACCAGAGTTTGATAATTTTTGATAGATTCAGTTTGCAAAATGGTCATATGGTTGTGTTTGCAACGTCGGGAGCAGGAAAATCATTTGCGATTAAATTGGAAGTTTTGCGTCAGTTGATGATGGGAGCGGAAGTGATTATTATTGACCCTGAAATGGAATATAAGTCAGTATCTGACGCGGTAGGTGGAACATATATCAACATTTCTCTTTCAAGTGATCAAAAAGTAAATCCGTTTGATTTGCCACGAAAATTAGAAGGACAAACAGATGGCGAGGATTTGATTCGCTCTGCGGTTACGATTGTTAAAGGATTGATGCGTTTGATTTTGAAGGATGTTTCTCCAGTTGAGGATTCACTGCTTGATCGCGCGCTTCTTGAAACATACGCAAAAAAAGATATTACGCCAGAAGCGGATTTTTCTACGATTGAGCCGCCGATTATGCAGGATTTTCTTGATGTGTTAGAGGGAATGGAAGGAACAGAGACGATAATTGTGAAATTGAAGAAATATACTGAAGGAACTTTTTCTGGATTATTTAATTCACCGACGACTGTTGAGATGCGTAACAAATTAGTAACATTTTCCGTACGTGATTTGGAAGATGAACTACGACCGATTGCGGTGTACGCTATTATTACCTATATTTGGAACGTTGTTCGTTCAGAAAAGAGACAGCGAATTTTGGTGATTGATGAAGCGTGGTGGATTATGCAATTTGAAGATAGCGCGAAATTTTTATTTTCGTTAGTGAAGAGAGGACGAAAATATTATTTAGGAATCACAACGATTACGCAAGATGTAAATGATTTTTTGAGAAGTCCGTACGGGCAAGCGATTGTAAATAATTCTGCTCTACAATTATTGTTGAAACAATCTCCCGCGGCGATAGATGTGATTCAAAAAACATTTTTATTAACTGATTCTGAAAAACAATTGTTGTTGGAAGCGCCTCCGGGACATGGAATATTTTTTGCTGGTCCAAAACACGCAGCTATTTATATTGCCGCATCATTACAAGAAGAACAATTAGTAACCACTGACCCGCGCGCTTTATTAAAAGCACAAGAAGCAGGCGAGTCAGCGTAACAAGTATATGATGAATAAAAAAATGATTATTGTGTTGTGTGTGATACTTTTGATTGTTGGTAGCAGTGTTTTTGCGTGGGTATATTTTAAACAGAAGGGAAAATTGAGTAGCGACCCGTCTGTCGCAGTTTTACCTTCTGTCGTTGTTGATACTACTGTTCCTGATGTTGTTCCGCCGATTGCGACTACTCCTGAACCAACAAAGGTAGACGGTGATGTCGCAATAGTTTCAACTGACCCCTCTGGTGATAGCGCAAAACAAATCGCGCGTATTTTTGTTGAACAATGGGGTTCATATTCGCTATTACATCAATTTTCTACATTGGATAATGCCTCATTGTATGCAACTCCCGAGGTGCGCTCGTATTTGAAAATAAAAAAGCAACAATTAATGGCATCGGATACGCCAGTTCCGCAAATTATTTCAGATGTGCTGGGGCTTTCTATTGGTGAACGTTCAGAAACTACTATGACGATAACCGTCTCTGCACGCCGTAGCGAGAGATTGAACGGTTCAGAAACATTATATAAACAAAAAGCACTTGTGAAGTTGGTTAAAGAGGGGGACACGTGGTTGGTTGCGCGAGCAGAATGGAATGAAACAAAATTTTAAGCGTACGACATGGCTATGTTTATATGGAAAAAAAAATTTGTGATGATGCGCAACAACAATTAGCGACCATCCATTCTCTAGAGCGGGAATTAATGGATGCTGTACCGGTTGTTCATCTTTCAGAAAAAAATCTTGAAATAGCTCGGCAATTAAAAAATAAATTATCTTTGTGTATACGTCATCTGGGGAATTATTTAGAAAAAAAACGGATAGAAAAGTTTGAGGAGAGATCGCTTGATTATCTTGAAAAAATTTATGAACTAGGACATGGGATGGATTCAATGGGAACTTATCTTGCTGGATGTGAGACCGAAAGGTGTTGGAAGTTGCGTCAAAAACTTTTACCAGAAACTTTGTCTGAAATTTCTTTAGCACAAGGTCTCGCGGGATGTGAGTCAAATAGAGCATGGCAATTTCGTGAGAAATTGGTACGTGATGGATTGGATGTGAATAGTTTGATTTCAAGTATGAATGGTTGTGATTCTGATAGAGCGTGGAATTATAGAGAAGAAATCTTGTCCTTAAATACGAATATTGGTAAACGCACTTTGGCTCAAAGTTTGAGAGGTTGTGATTCACAGAGAGCGTGGAAATTTCGTGAGAAGCTCATGGCAAGTGGTGCATTTGAAGTGGATAGTATTATTTTAGGCATTTCAGGATGTAATTCTGAAACAGCATGGGATTTTCGAGAGAAATGTATTGATGATATGGATGGTATGGTGAATAATGGAACTGCTATAGCTCGCAGTCTCAATGGTCTTGATTCAGAGAGAGCGTGGGATTTTCGGTATCGTCTTTTAGAAGAAGGTGTCACGCCAACGTTTATTATGTGGGGTTTAGCAGGATGCGATTCACAGAGAGCGTGGGATTTTCGTGAGGAACATAAGTTTATTAGTGGAATTGTTATTTTGCAAAGTATTGCTGGTTGTGATTCTGATAAAGCATGGAAATTACGTAACGAGTGTTTTGGGGACCCAGCTCTATATAATTGGGTTGGTAATAGTTTTCTTGGTAATTCTCGTTCATTTGTATGGCGACTTAGAAATAGAAGAGACGACGTCTAACGATTTATGAATATTGTTAGTGAACTTGCTGATCGTTTATTTCCACAATTTTGTAAAATTTGTGATACAGAAGGATTGTTAATTTGTAGAACGTGTATGTCGGCGCTCGTAGGTGGTGGTATCGTATCCACGTTTGGCGATGCGTCGCATCAAAAAATAATCGCGTATACAAATTACGCAGATCGCGTCGCGCAAGAAATAGTTCATCTATGTAAATATGAATATATTGAATTGATGGGATTGAAGATGGGAATATTATTGGGAAATAGTATTGCGAAGATGAATTTGTTTGATACTGAAACAGTGTTGGTTCCCGTACCACTTCATATAAAACGTTTTAGAGAGAGGGGATTTAATCAAGCGACGCTGATTGCGCGAGGTATAGCAATAATCACTGGTTTGCCGATAGATGAAAATATTATTGAGAGAAAAATTGCAACGAAACGTCAAGTTGACCTGAATGAACTTGCTCGTCGCGCTAATGTTGACGGAGTTTTTAAAGTTAAAAAAATAGTTTCAAAAAAAGTAGTTTTGGTAGACGATGTTTCTACAACGGGCGCAACATTGATGTCTGCAATACATGCATTGCACGAGGCAGGAATCTGTGAAGTGCAAGCCGTTGTTTTTGCACGCGGATAGATTGTTTAGCTTTTTAGGAATTAGCTTTTTAGCTATTTAGGCGATTGACGAGAAAAAAACTAGATTTTGGCTGAAAGATACATGTTGATGAGAATTCGTACGTACAATAAACAAACAAACAATGCTGGATCCCCGCCTGCTGGCGAGAATGACACACCCCACTTGTCATTCCTTTAGCAGGACAGGCTCTCGCCTCAGCGGGGATCCAGAAAAGTTTGTAAACCAACTAACACCTCTGGATTCCCGCCTGCTGGCGAGAATGACACGGGTGGCGTGGATCCCCGCCTGCTGGCGAGAATGACAAGTGTGGAGAGGATTCCCGCCTGCTGGCGAGAATGACAAGGGAGGAGTGGATTCCCGCATGCTTGCCAGAATGACAAGTGTGGCGTCGATGGCCGCCTGCTGTAGAGAATGAAAT
>CAYVCS010000083.1:0-15717 GCA_964450455.1 uncultured Gammaproteobacteria bacterium
GATTGACTACCTATAACAACTAAGGCGACTACAATAATAATACCTATGATTATTAATAATTTTTGCATATTTTTACTGTATCATAATTAGTAACCTAGTACAGCTATGGCGAAAGGTGTGCCACGATATTTTTAGTTGTAATACATTCAAAGTGAGCGTTTGGATATGTTGTTTTGAATGAAACCGGCACCGCGGTTTTTTCTTTCCATTTACATTCATAGGCAAAAATCTCTTTACTTGTACTTATTGATTCAACAAAGTCTACTTCGGATCCTTGTCTGTTTCTCCAAAAATGTATATCGCTTGAACGCATACTATATGCACGCTCCTTTATTTTTTCGGCAATTAAAAAATTCTCAAATATTGCTCCCTTATCTGATCGAATATCAATAGGATCAGTATTGCCTATAAGTGCATTTCTTATTCCTACATCATAAAAATATATTTTATGACTTTTATTAATCTCTTTTGTTTTATTGGTATAAAGTGGCATTAAACGAAACACAATAAAGGCCTGCTCCAACAAGTTTATGTACTTGTAAATGGTATCTCTACTCACGCCAACTTCTTTAGCGAGTTCTGAATACGAAATCTCATTTCCTATGCGCAACGCAAGAAGTTTTACTAATTTTTCAAAAGCAAAAGAATTACGAATACCACCAAACAAAAATAAATCCTTAAATAAATAATCGCCCGCTAATTCTTTTATCAGAATCGCCTTATCTTCTCGCGATTTCGCATTAACAATTTGCGGATACAAACCGAACGTAAGATACGAATCAATTTCTTTGTCAACAAGTAATGCTCCATGCGCATCAACGAGTTCGCGTAGTGACAACGGATACAAATAAAATTTACGATTTCTGCCTGTTAACGGCTCATTTAATTTATTGGCTAATTCAAAAGAAGATGAACCTGTAGCTATAACACGTACATCTTGTACATTATCCGCAATGAGCTTCAGCGTCATGCCAATATTTTTTACACGTTGTGCCTCATCAATCACGACTAATTCATAACCCGACACGAGTGAAGAAAGTTCTGTTGCAGATTTATGCTCAAGTAACAATGCATCTTTCGGATCATCTCCTTGTAAATATAAGGTATGAGAAAATTTCGTCATGATAGATTTAATCAGCGTAGTTTTGCCGACCTGCCGTGCACCATACAATACCAATATAGGCTTTTTTCCTATATTTTCATACAGTTGATTAAAAATTGTTCGTATGTAATTCATACATCTAGTATACAATATATATACTTAAAACGTCAAGTATGCATACATTTTATGTCATATTACCAAAAAATCGACAGATTAGGACTTTGGTAATTTTGAAAAGAGAGGACGGTACATGTCGTCTTGTATATCTATATGTAATTCCCAAAGCAACTAACGCCTTATCAGGAGAAATGTGTGTTATCAGTAAAGCTAGACCACGTTTGCATGTGGTGATTATGAACCATAGTTTTCAATTTTATATACAAATAATTTTTCTCCACACGAAAAAGCCACGTTGGTGGACCTCAGGAGACTCGAACTCCTTGCCTCCGCCTTGCAAAGGCGGCGCTCTACCAGATGAGCTAGAGGCCCACGCGTATGCCGAGAGGCAGGATTGAACTGCCGACACAAGGATTTTCAGTCCTTTGCTCTACCACTGAGCTACCTCGGCTCGCACTATATAGCGAAGGACAAGCGTAACACATTATCCAAAATTTGTGAAGCTATTGTATCAACCATCCAAACATATGTAAATTTGTTAATTTCATGCTTTTGCGTTATACTAAAACTGTATGGAAACTCGCACACTTGACCCACAACTTAAAGAACAAGAAGCGCAATTAGATATCACCCTTCGACCTCAAAATCTCAATGATTTTGTAGGACATACATCGTTAAAAGAAACATTGAATGTTTTTATTCAAGCGGCAAAACAACGTCATGAACCACTTGACCATACGCTATTTTATGGCGCTCCCGGATTAGGAAAAACAACGCTCGCATATATTATCGCAAAAGAAATGGGAGTTAATATAAAAGTAACATCAGGCCCTGCGATTGATAAAGTTGGCGATTTAGCGGCAATTCTCACCAATCTTCAAGCACATGATATTTTATTTATTGATGAAATTCATAGGATGAATAGAACCATTGAAGAAATTATGTATCCTGCTATGGAAGATAGCGCGCTAGATTTAATTGTGGGGAAAGGTCCTGCCGCAAGAACTTTGCGTATGCAACTTCATCCATTTACTTTGATTGGCGCAACGACAAAAATGAATTTAATTTCGTCTCCCCTACGCGATCGTTTTGGCGCCCAGTTTCATCTTGATTATTATACTGAAAATGATATTGCGCGAATTATACAACGGAGCGCATTAATCTTAAAAATTGAACTTCATGAAATGGCTGAAAAAATGATTGCTTCTCGCGCGCGCAGAACTCCTCGTGTTGCAAATAGATTATTAAAACGTGTTCGTGATTTCGCGCAAGTTCAAGGAAACGGAACAATCAATAGCGAAATTTGTGATATAGCTCTTAATCAATTACAAGTTGATATGAAAGGTTTAGACACGGTGGATAGATTGATTTTAGAAACAATTATTGAAAAATATGCAGGAGGGCCTGTTGGACTTTCCACACTTGCCGCCGCAGTTGCGGAAGACACCGAAACATTAGAATCAATCTATGAACCATTTTTATTGCAAATGGGATTTATTGAACGAACTCCCCGCGGACGATGCGCTACAAAACTTGCATACACTCATCTCAATCGAACATTACTAGATATTCCTACACAAAAAATCTTAGTATGACACTCTCAATTCTTCTTTATATGTATATAGCATTCGTCGCGATATTTGTTGTTGTTGCCATCATTCAAATAGGCCACGTCTTTCTTCTTTCAGTCAATAGTAAAATCGGTTATTTCGCCACATTAGTATATCTCATAGCATTAGTAACTATTGTTGGATTAAGTTATTTGGTTGTATCTGACGTTCAATGGAGTACACCATTATTTTCTCTATTTGAAACTAACGGTTCACAAAATCTTATGTTTCAATAATCAGTATGCATTTATCCAAAATAATTAAACAAAAAGAAAATGAAAAAGTATTGATGTTGTTGCGAAGACATCCACTTGTACTTATACCATCACTTTTACTGTTTCTTGCGATGCATATCATGGCGATATTAATTTTTTTGTACGTAACGCGTTTGTATCCGGAAATGATTCAGAATGATATTGGACGTGCATTTTCAACGTTTCTCGTATCCATTCTTTTGCTCTCTGCGTGGACACATATGTATGGAGAATTTTTGGATTATTATCTTGATATTTGGGTTGTAACTGATGATCGTATTATCAATGTTGAACAACATGGATTATTTGGACGAACGATATCAGAAGCAGATTTATATAAAGTTCAAGACGTAACATCAGAAATAAAGGGTTTTTTTCCTTCAATGTTTTCCTATGGTTCGGTATTTATCCAATCAGCTGGAGAAAAAGAACGATTTGTTTTTGAACAAGTTCCAAAGCCACATGAAGCGAGAAAAATGATAATTGAACTCGTGCAAAAAGATAGAAGCGAACACGCAAAAGAAGCGATGACAACGGCGATGTAGAAGGGAGTGGGTTGGCGATTTTAGATTTGTGATTTTAGATTTTAGATTGACGAGTGACGTTGCTAGTTGCCAATTCTTTATCCATAGTACGTCATATCGAACCGTGGTGACATGGTACTCCGAAGGGGTAGATATCTCGCAACAACGAACGCAAACGAGATTTCTCACCCTTGCGAGGGATTCGAAATGACGTGGCGGTTGACGTGAACGTGGTACGAGATTTCTCGTTGCGACTCGAAATGACTTGGTGGGTGTGTACGTTAACGAGATTTCTCACCCTTGCGAGGGATTCGAAATGACGTGTCCCTTTTACCAAATAGTGAATGGTGATTTTAGAAATCTAAAATCTAAAATCTAAAATCGTAAATCTCTCTAACGCAAACATCCCCGGGGACACCGAGGATGTAAGCGTCTTTCTTTCCTAGACCACACCTTATACAGATGTTTGGTCTATGATGAAACTCAATTCATTGTAGATACCACACCATTGAATCACCTCATAGAACGAACATACAAATTCGTTACACTTTTTTCTTTTGCATAGTGGATAAAACTAATGCTGGTCGTTTTTCCAAAAGTTCATGAATTCCCAGTACATCATCAGCGGCAATTGGTTTTTTATTGCGTAGACGGATAACATCTTCAAAACATAAATCTGTAATCAAAACCATAGAAGAAATTCCCATGCTTGTTTGAAACAACAATACTAAACTATAATGCAAACATTCCTCACACTGATAGTGCGTGAGATGCGCATCATCGCGACCATCTAATAATTTTCCCCGATGCAAAGCCGCCCCGCATGATGGGCATCCAATTTCTATGCGCAGTGTGCCACGCATCTCATGAAATGAAGGAGGCATAATAAAAATATCCACATTCAGTGTACCACTGAATTCAAATTAGATATAGCAATCTATCCACAGCTAGAAAAAACTCATCGCGCGTACTCCTTTTGAATCTCGCAATACTGTTAATACTACTCCTAACAATACATAATATGCAATAAGCGCGCTTCCACCATACGACACAAATGGCAAACCAACTCCTGTTACAGGCATCAAACCAATATTCATACCAATATTCACACAGGTCTGAATTAAAGTCAATGCAAAAAAACCTACTAATACAAACATTCCAAAATCATCGCTTACACGATACGTTCCATAGAGTACACGCATCCAAAGAATAAAAAATAAAAGAATTATCAATGTTGTTCCAACTAATCCAAGCTCTTCTGATAGCGCTGCAAAAATAAAATCATTGCGCGATTCTGGTAAAAATCGTAGTTGACTTTGTGAACCAAAACCAAGTCCTCGTCCCATTATTTGTCCTGAACCAACAGCAATCATAGATTGTGCAACATTATATCCTCTTCCCAATCTATCTTCAGTTGGATCAAAAAATGTATGTATACGATCTTTTTGATATGGTTCAAGCAAAAATAACCATGAAACTGCGAGAATAATAATAGTCATCACTACACCAATAATAAATTGAAATCGATGAATTCCTGACACCAACACCATAACGAGCCATGTCGCAACCATCATAAGCGCAGACCCAACATCGGGTTGAGTTAATGTGAGAGCAACTGGCACACTTGTAATAACAAAACTTCCAAACAGCAACCACCATGTTCGCGCATAATCTCTATGTGTAGAAAGAAAATGAGCGAGATGTATCACAAGAGCGGACTTTGCAAATTCAACTGGCTGAAGCGAAAAACCAAAAATCATAAACCATCCGCGCGTTCCTCGCACAGTTTCTCCAAAAAATAAAACTGCAACAAGTAATGCTATGCTCACGAGATATACGTACGTTGAAACAGACGCAAAAAAAATATATTGAAATTGTTGAATAAACAAAATAATCGCGATGCCAATACCAAACGCGATAATCTGCTTCATGAGATAGGGATAGGGAGTCAAACTTTGACCACGATCTAAACTAAAAATCGCAGAAATACCAAGAATGGTGAGCATGATAACAACGACAAATGTCATCCAATCAATATGCTTTAAACGAAATAATACAGGCGACATAGATTTTACACTAACACTAACTATACTCTATTTCGCTACATTACTCTGTTTTTGATGAGTTGTGCAATACGCCAAACGAATATGTGAATCTCGTGCGGTTATATATCGTGTCTATTCGCATGGTATAATGTTGAAATACGATTATATTGCATAGTACATCCTTTTAATTTCCCGAATATCAGGCGATGTATATAATAAGGTTAGCTGTGTGTTGAAATAACAGCATCATAATTTTTTTTTAAAAAATAACACATACCAACAGTTACACCGACACCGCAAGCCGAATCCCAAAATTTTCAAAGCGAGCTTCAGAATGGATTCCCGCCAACGCCGCCCGATGGTTATGGTTGTCCCAATTCGTATATGGAGTGTTAGAGAAATATGGGATATATGCCCCTATCAGATATGATTCAGTACCATAACCATAATAATCATCAATGACTTGGTTAGTGCGCGAAAGATGCGTCATTGCGTATAGAAGATGATCTTCGGGAGTTATTCCTTGTTCGTGAACATAGGGTGAGTTTGGATTACGTGATTCTGATGATATCATATCAAGATATTCACGTGAGTTTGGCAACACTTTTCCTTGTTGTATATACTTTTTTAGTGTAGTTCCCTCGGCCTCAATCTGTGTTCTGTTATAAATAGTGAGTGCGTTTCCTTGACGAGGGATATTGGGCATATCTTCAAGTAAAAGAATACTCCATCCGCCGTTTTTGTTGAGGTATGCGTGTTTGGTTAAACCTCCGTGGTTTTCTCTTGAGAATTTGGTAGGATGATAGATCAATCTTCCGTTGACATCTGCGTTGTTAAATTCATTCGATATAGTTAGCGATCCCTCATCATTGAGTTTTGTAATTCTAATTGGCGGATCTATATGTTCTTCTGGATTGTGTCGTGTTTTTTGTGTACGAAACAGTTTCCCTTCATCAAAATGTTGCTGAAGCATCTGCCGATATGCGTCAGTCAACCAAACAAGTGGTAAACCAAACGGAACAAGAATCAGTTTAACAAATCCTTGTTGTGTTTTTGTTTCAAATTTTTCTTGTTCTTCTCGCATACGACGAGTAATCTCACGATATGAGGGAATCGGATATTCTTTTCCATCTATTCCTGTTATTCCTTGTTCACCGCTTGCGAATGTTTCAAGAAGTCCACATTGTGTAAGGAGATTGATTTGAAATTCATATTGTTGTTTGAGGTTCAGACGATGTTCAAATGGATTGAGAAGAAGTTCTAGTTCTTGTATGTTCGTTTCTAATTGTTGTTTAGTGTCTTTCGCACTTGAAACGAGTTGTGTAATTTCGTGTTGCGGAGTTGTTGGATTTTGAATATGACGAATCACGTCAACAAGTTCCGCTTGTTGACGCCGAATTACATTGATTTTTTGTGTAGCATCGCTACAAGAAATTATTTCCATAAAAAATGTAGGGGCGATTCCGTGTAATCGCCCGCGCGTGTAATCGCCCCCGCGCATACCCACCCAACACGGACAACCAACCATACTGACCACAAAGAATCACCACTACCTATTCAACATTCACTATCACTTTAATTTTTTCGGGAGCTGAAGGAGTTTTAGTTCGCCAACGAGGTCTAATGTGAACTTCAAATGTATCAACCGCATTCGTTGACATGAGATATTTTTCAATTTGAGGAACCAACATATTTACAAACTTATCCGTAGAAATAAGCTGTGATGTTGAATCAAGAACAACTATTCCTTCACGCATCAATTTAATCGTCGCAGTTTTTGCTTGAGCATCAACTTTCTCAACAGTATATTGTGGATCGCTCACGGTATGCAATGCACGTCCATCAGGAACTTTTGCAAAAACTGCTTGACGCGTGAGCGTATCAAATGTTCCCATATCAAAAAATACTACTGAAACACGCATCTTCATTTCAATCGTAAATCTATCAACTTCAGATCCAATCTTCCCTTCAACTTTTTCTTGTAACACATCAGCAGAAACAACATTACTTCCAAAATTCTTGGCTTGACTATCTACTTTATATTGCGTTACTTTATCCTGTTTTAATTTTGCAACCATCTCTACCTTTGCTTTTGCAATATCTGTATCAGTTAAAATCCCCGCAACACGCACTCCACCAGACATCGCGTCAAGACTTTCCCCCACAATCTCTTTTTGTTGCTCTGCTGATAATCCCGGAATAGTAAATTGTCCGGCCGAGACATTCCCTGTTTTTCCTGCAACATCAGCAACAACTGACGCGATAACATTCTTTCCTGCGGCCACATTCACGCGATCAACCGCACGAAAAATAATTCCATCTTTTGACTGAAACCGTGTACGAGGAATTAAACTAACTGATTCTTTTGAATTATTGATAACTTTAATTTTACCCGTTGAACGTCCTTCTATTTCCTTACCTTTTTCAACTGAAAAACCCTGCGAAAGCACAACATCTTCAACAAACACCGCACCGTCAACACGATCAGTTGTACCTCCAATAGTTCGCAAAAGCGAAACTGCGATTGTTTCTTTTTTAGGATTAATCGTAACCGTCGCGCTCGTAGCAGAAAAAATCAACATAAAAACGAGTAATCCTCCTGTTGCAATTACAAATCCAAGCGCGATACGACGATATAATCGCAATGACACATCAGGGCGTCTATAAGGAATTTCTGGCAATTCACTACTTTTGGATTCAGATGAATCCGAAACACGAGACGATTTAGAATGTTTTTTTGATGAATTCATAAAGTCATCAAGTGAATCCAATTTTTCTTGTTCATCATCCTCGCGTTGAGGCATTTTTGTTGCATTATGTGCATGTTTTTTATCATCTTCCTCTTCCTCATCCCCTTCATCATCTTCTTTAGTATTCTTACGCTTTGGCTCATCATCTGTATCCCTATTTTCATCCGCATTATGATGTTCTATTTCATCAACCAACGCCAAAACCGCCTCATCATCAGTCATTTCAGTGAGTTTCTTTTTTTTGGTTTGACGAACTTTCTTTTTTTCGTCATTATCGGCTGATTTTTTTTTGACTGGCATGCGCAAAATTAGAATTTAGGAAATTAGCTTGTTAGCTTATTAGGAAATACTACGTAAAGATTTCTAAAAAGATTGAACCTCACATAGTATAACACACTATAAAAATGGATGCTATTCACTATCAACAGTTTTAGTCCCATCAATATCGTGAACCTCGTCTTGACGAAGTTTCAATTGTTCATCAACACTTTTTTGTTCCGCAACTTTCAATACTTC
Organism: uncultured Gammaproteobacteria bacterium; assembly: GCA_964450455.1. GTDB lineage: Bacteria > Patescibacteriota > Patescibacteriia > Magasanikbacterales > CAYVCS01. The sequence goes on from CAYVCS010000083.1 coordinate 8,919, forward strand.
TTCAACACTCGTTAATCCCATAGCCGCTTTCACCAATCCATCTTGCGCCATCGTAACCATTCCTTGTTGTTCTGCTAACGCCTGCAAACGATATTCGGAAATCACTCCACTTTCAATTTCTTTTGCCATATCTTTATTCATCGTAAACACTTCGTAAATTCCCACACGGCCTTTATATCCCAATCCCATACACGTCGCGCATCCCGGAGCTGTATAAAATATTGGCGATGAAAGATCAATTTCATATCCTGCATCTTTTGGCAATACTGCCAAAATCAATAACACTTTTTCAACAATTGCAGAATCTAGCGGTGTAGCTACTTTACACGATTGACATAATCTCCGAACCAAACGCTGACCAATGACTGCATTCAATGATGGCGGAAGCAAAAATGGTTTTACTCCCATCCCTAAAAATCGAGGAACCGAACCCGCCGCAGAATTCGTATGAATCGTAGATAACATCAAATGTCCCGTTAACGCGGCTTGTATAGCAACGTCAGCTGTCTCTAGATCACGAATTTCACCAACCATAACAACATCAGGATCTTGTCGTAACAGAGATTTTAATCCTTTAGCAAATGTATAATCTTTGGATTCATCAATTCCGGATTGAGCAATTCCCTCAAGTTTATATTCAACAGGATTTTCAAGTGTAATAATTTTTGTTGATTCTTTATTTAAAAATCTCAAAATTGCATACAATGTCGTAGTTTTTCCCGAACCTGTAGGGCCAGTCGTAATAATCATTCCGTTCGGACGAACAATTTGTTGTTTCAATATAACGTATGATTTTCCCAATAATCCCAAATCCTCAAACGTCAACGCGATGGATCCTGGACGCAACAAACGCATAACCATACTTTCACCATATTCAGTTGGCAATACAGAAACACGCACATCAACATTTCCTTCTTTGAGCTGAATAGTAAATCGTCCATCTTGTGGTTTGTCGGTAATGTTAATTTTTAATTTTGATGCAAGTTTCAAACGATCCACCATTTTTTTCATCGTATGTGATGGAATACGTACAACTTCATGCAGTATTCCATCAATACGCAAACGAACAACTCCGTCGCGCATTCCTGCTTCCGCATGAATATCCGATGCACCACCTTCAAGCGCCGCCGCAATAATCATCACAACTAAATCACTCATATTAAGCGATGCAACTTTTTCTTGCAATGCAGAAAACGACGTGAGAATTCCTGAAAATTTTAGAAGATCGTCCTGTGTAATTTCAACTCCCGAAACAACGTTACGTGTTTTTGGTAATCTCTCATACATTGTTACTGCTTCGTCAAAACCATTATCCGAAATCAAATACAGTGTCAATTTTGCCGAAAGATTTTTTGCTATTTCTTCACAATAATTCTTAACTTCACTAGTTTCTGGATGTGTGGTTGCGATATGTACATTATCTCCATCAAAAAAAAATGCTATCAATCGCAGACGATGAGCATCTTCAAGCGGAATAAGCGCGACAGCTTCTTGTGACACAGGAAATTGTTGCAATGAAATATATGCCACACCTAATTGAGCGGCTTTTTTTTTCGCAACATCTTCTGCTTGATTTTTTCTAATCGCAGAAAGCGAACTTTGTAAATCTGTTTGCATTGTGGACATAGATGAGAATGTTAGCTTCTTAGATTGTTAGGACTAGTATATCATACAAAGTATACCACCGACAAATATCAAAAACTCAAACATACACTAAAACTACGTCATCTCGCGCCGCAATCCATTTTCGTCATCTCGAGTCGCAACGAGAGATCTCGGGAAAAATGGGGACAGCCACCATTTATTCTAGAAATTAGCTTGTTAGCTTATTAGCTTTTTAAGACGTGGTGGGTACCCTAATAAGCTAAAAAGCTAATTTCTAAAGTCTAGTATGTCGTTGACGACGTTGTGGATTCCCGATCTCGGTCGGGAATGACACACCCTCTTAACAGCTCATCGCAATTTTAAAAAGTCATCCCAAACCGCAGTCTCTAAAACGTCATCTCGAGTCGCAACGAGAGATCTCGTGACGGCACGGACGTTGACGAGATTTCTCACCCTTCCGAGGGATTCGAAATGACGTGGGTAGTGGGTGTGCGAAATGACGTGACCCCTTTTTCGTCGTCGTATGTCGCAATCCATTTTCGTCATCTCGAGTCGCAACGAGAGATCTCGTGACGGTGTACGTTGACGAGATTTCTCACCCTTTCGAGGGATTCGAAATGACGCGGGTGGTGGGTGTGCGAAATGACGTGGGTGGTGGGTGTGAATTATTTTGACCTGTGGACGACGACGATAACAAAGTTTCAAAAAAAAGTTAAAATTATCAATGACTGCGGGAAAAGACTAAGCCAATTTCGCCAATCCCAACGAGGGCAATCCAATCATCTAACTGCACTCCATGGGCATTGAACAGACCAACACCCACGAGAGTACCGCTAGACGAACGGCGTTTTGTCCATGTAAAGTGTTGCTCTAATAATCTATCCTGTTTATTTTTTTGAAAGCAAATGAGAATATCGTACAATACCTCAACGGGTTGTTGGCGGGTTAGTTGATTGATGTGTAATTCAGAGAGTTCTTTTGCATATATACTCCAGTTCTTGTCACGTAATAATTGATGAATTTGATCATCGGTCTTTCCCTTAAAATTAAGGTTATAGTACTTCTCAAACTCCGCAACCGCTTCAGCATATTCTGGTGGTAATTTTTCACCGGCAAACACATACTCCTTCAGATAGTTGACGAGTGTTATAGTTTGTTGCAGATAGTTTTGATTGGTGGAATTTGGTATGAGTTCACGGCTTGTTAATGCCCATACCACGTCGGGAGTATCTGTAATAAAATAATGATCATGCCGATACGTAGTAGGACGAAATAAAGATTCATTCCCATTTTTTTTAAAAGATTCACCCAACATAGAGTCCATTTTTTCCATAGTCAGTGGTTCGTTGTCGGGTGCACGGTTGATTCGTAATACTAAAAATTGTCCGAGTTCGCGAGCTCGTTCTAGTTCTCCTAACGAAAATGGAATTTTAGGGATTTCATGGGGTTTGAGGTGGACGCCGAATGCGTGTTCAACATCGTCTGGACCAAAAAAGTTTGCGTCTGTCATTACTTCACGAGCGTCTTCAATTCTAGCGCCGAGTTGGTTGCGGAGTGTTTTGATTGCGGTTTCTAATTGGAGTTTGATTTTTAAAACGAGTTGTTTGTGTTCGTCGGATTGATGTATATCTGCATAGACATCATCAAACTGTTGTTTGAGTTCGTGGATGCGAGCAAGTTGTTCGTTGGCGTTGTCGCATGAGAGACGGTTCATATAGGTGGAGTATACCATATCGTCCATGCTGTTTTCAAATCAAACCACAACGACGGAAATGGGGACAGCCACCATTTCTTCGTTCTTCGTTGACGACGTTGTGGATTCCCGATCTCGGTCGGGAATGACATGTGGAAAATGGGGACAATGGGGACAGCCACCATTTATTTTTCTGTAGTAAATGCGAGTATTTTTTGTAAAAAAATAAATGGTGGCTGTCCCCATTTTCATCTCAAAAATCGTCCGGTGATACTCTTTTTATTTTTTCGAAGGTCATGTGGCGTACCTTCGGCGATAATTTCTCCGCCATATTTTCCTCCTCCAGGCCCCATATCTATCACCCAGTCAGCGCTTCCGATAACATCAATATTATGTTCAATCACTAACACTGTATTTCCTTTTTCAACTAACATCATCAGAACACCTAACAATTTTTTGATATCCTCAAAATGTAAACCGGTCGTTGGTTCATCAAGAATATACAACGTCTTACCCGTAGATCGACGCGATAATTCTGTTGCTAATTTCACGCGCTGTGCTTCACCTCCAGACAAAGTCGTCGCGGGTTGTCCTAATTGAACATATCCTAAACCAACATCAGATAATATAGTCAATTTGTCACATATATTTTGCACATCAGAAAAAAATACTTTTGCTTCTTCAACAGTCATCGTCAAAACATCAGCAATGTCTTTTTCTTTATAATGAATCTCAAGCGCCTCACGATTATAGCGTTTTCCGTGACACTCATCACATTCCACAAACACATCTGTCAAAAACTGCATCGGAATACGCACATACCCTTCTCCGGCGCATGCTTCACATCGTCCACCACCACGCACATTAAACGAAAATCGTCCCGCATCATATCCACGCGCTTTTGCTTCCGGAACTCCTGTAAACAAATCACGAATCAAGGTAAACAAACCAGTATACGTTGCAGGATTTGAACGTGGAGTTCTACCAATCGGCGATTGATCAATTGAAATTACTTTATCAATATGTTCAACTCCCTTAATACTTGTATGTTTTCCCGGCTCTTGTTTTGCGCGATAAAAATGACGTGATAAATATACGCCTAAAATATCAAGCACTACGGTTGATTTCCCTGACCCTGAAACTCCAGAAACACGCACAAACTTTCCCAAAGGAATTTTCAAATCAACATTTTTTAAATTATGTTCTTTCGCACCCTTTACTTCAATTACATTTCCATTTCCTTTATGAACTTTTTCGGGCGGCTCAATACGCGCACTGCCGGACAAATATTTTCCTGTCAATGAATGTTTATTTTTTTTCAAATCTGCTAGTGTCCCTGCCGCAATAATTTCTCCACCATATACTCCAGCTCCCGGACCAACATCAATAATATAATCAGCATATTCCATCATATGCGCATCATGTTCTACAACTATCACGGAATTTCCTAAATCACGCAATGCAATCAGCGTATCAATTAATCGCTGAATATCATTCGGATGCATACCAATAGATGGCTCATCTAAAATATAGATAACGCCAGTTAAACCTGTTGACAGTTGCGTTGCCAAGCGAGTACGTTGTGCTTCGCCTCCTGAAAGTGTTGTCATTGACCTATCAAGCGTCAAATAATCCAAACCAACAGTACTAATTTTCTGAAGTCGCTGAACTATTTCTTTTAACACGGGACGCGCGATGTGCGCGTCATCGTCAATCAATGATGATGATGATAATGACACACTACGTTTTTTTTCTTTTGATGAATCCATTCCTCCAAGTTTCGTAAACCATTCAATCGCTTCATCAATGGAAAGTTGCACAACTTCCGAAATTCCCTTTCCCAGAACAGTTACCGCAAGCGCTTCTGGTTTCAAACGTTTTCCATGACACGACAAACAAACGGATTCAAACATATAATTTTCAATCTCTTTCCGAATATAATCCGATGACGTATCCGCATGTCGTTTTTCAAGATGTGGGATAACTCCATCATACACAACACTCTGTTTTCCCACTTCATATTCCTGATCCCCTGTTCCATATAACACAATATCAAGCGCTTGTCGTGATAAATCCTGAATAGGCGTATCAACAGAAAATTTATGTTTTTTGGCAACTTCTATGAGTAATTTTACATACCACGCTTGATTCCCCGTAATTCTAACCCACGGTTCAATTGCCCCTTCTTCAAGCGTCAATTTTTTATTTGGAATAACTAAATCAACATCAACTTCCATCGTAATCCCAAGTCCCGTGCATCGCGGACACGCCCCATGAGGAGAATTAAATGAAAATGAACGTGGTTCAAGTGGCGTCATTTGTGTTCCACATGATGAGCATAACAAATGAATGGAAAAAATTGTGTTCGTGTCAGCTTTGAGAGAATGAACAACGACCATTCCATTTCCCCACTCAATTCCTTTTTCAATCATCTCACATAATTTTGTATCTTTTCCTTTTTCCACTTCTCCTAATAAAACTTCTAGCGTATGAGGAAATGAATCGTCAATATTGGTAGCAAGAATATCACTTCGTTTCACATAACATCCATCCAGCCGAAATAAATCCGAAGGAACATGCGCAATCATAGCACTCGTTGTTTCACGATTATGATGAGCATTACGAAATAACGGAGCTAAAATCCGAATTTTTTCTCCACTTCGTACGATACTACGAATTCCTTCAACCATCTTTCCTGCGGAAAATTGCCGTGCTTCGTGTCCACACATCGTACAATGAGGAACTCCCACACGCGCAAATAACAAACGTATATGGTCATAAATTTCTGTTGTTGTTCCAACAGTTGAACGAGGATTTTTTGAATTTGATTTTTGATCAATCGCAATTGTGGGAGAAAGTCCATGAATCTCATCAACATCTGGTTTATCCTGCATCTCTAAAAATTGTCGCGCGTATGCTGATAAACTTTCAGCATAACGTCTTTGCCCTTCTGCATAAATCGTATCAAACGCTAATGAAGATTTTCCTGAACCCGAAAGTCCTGTAATGACAACAAGCGCATTTTTCGGAATATCAATAGAAACATTTTTGAGATTATGAACGCGCGAACCTTTGATTGAAATAATATCTTGTCTATACTGCTGATGTGAAGAGGTTTTTTTTGTGGATTTTTTTGAGATGGACATAATCACAAAACAACCAATAAATACAAAAATACACTTAAAGTAAAAAAGTGTATCAAAGAAAAAATACAAGGTCAAGGGATAACTAATTAGGCGTTAGAAAATTAGTTTATTAGCTTTTTAGGACGTTGGCTTTTTTAGCTTTTTAGGCGACCGACATCATCCAAATCTGATTCAATATTCTTTTTCAACTCGTCAAATGACTCTTCGGTCACAATACTTTTGGAGATAGCGGATTATGGTTTTGTTTCTGGGGTGGTGGGTGATTCTTTTTCATAGCCATAGCGGCAAATAATCCCATCGGTTGCTGTCCATCCTGTAGAAAAACTTTGTGCCGCGAGGGTTGGATTATCCTTAA
>CAYVCS010000084.1:0-1837 GCA_964450455.1 uncultured Gammaproteobacteria bacterium
CCAAATCTTGACCAAATATTCTGTTCGGCCTATACTATGGATGTTGCTGAAGTCGGAGTTTGACTCTTCCATGATTCGTGCCTGAATAGCTCAGCTGGTAGAGCAACGGTTTTGTAAACCGTAGGTCGTCGGTTCAAGCCCGACTTCAGGCTTTTTTTACTTTATTAATTACGTACGCATATGTCACAAGAAAATTTAATCAAATTAGAATGTACTGTTTGTAAACGCGTTGGATATCGTTCCACCAAAAACAAAAAGAAACTCAAAAATCGTTTGGAACTCAAAAAGCATTGTACTGCGTGCAAAGTGCATACTACACATAAGGAAACAAAATAATTCGTATGCGGGAGGTGGTACATGATCCGATAAAAATGTGGGTGAGTCAAAAACTTCTACTTCGTCGCGGAGAAGAAGTTTTGTTATTAGCTTCTGCTGAATTTGGTCTGCAGGATACTCCGGGTGGTCGTTTAAATGGAACTATAACTCAAAATTGTTCGCAGGATGGTTTGTTTGAAGAATTTGTGCGCGAGATTGAAGAGGAGATTGGTGACGAAGTTACCTATTCACGTCCGAAGATTGTTGGAACATGCGTACATGTAAATCGTAAGAATGATTTAGTATTTCTTGTGTTCTATGAAGCGGAATATTTAGATGGAGATATTGTACTATCAGGCGAACACGCACGTTATAAATGGGTTAATAGAATATCATATGATCCATCGATAGATTCGTGGTATCCCTCTCATTTGGAATTTATGCGCGACTATTTTCGTGGAGAAAATCAACTCGTGGCAAAGGGAACATAGTTTGCTACAATAGAATTATGGGGGTGTCGTATAATGGTAGTACATTGGTCTCCAAAACCAATTGCGTGGGTTCGATTCCTACCGCCCCTGCCACGTTGTAATAATGGAGTTTAAAGCGTTTGTTTTTTGCTCAACTGTGCAATAATTCCTTGGTTCTAACCTTTGGTATTTCGCTTGCAGTGCAGGATATGCAGTTTCGATCAATTGTAGCCAATCCTCCGCAACTATATTGATAATTCCGTTCCTTATGGTCAGGTTCGAACCTAAAGTTGCGAGAATTTCTTTTTTTGTTTGTAGAGTACCAGTGAGAAATTTTTGTATATGGCGAATGCATATTTTTTATCAACAAAGCAATATGACGATGGAGAGTACATTCATTTTCATAATACTACCAACGCTTTCATAGAAGTGATATTTACAAATAATGGTCTAGAGTTACGTACTAATCAAATGTTACATAATAACTCAAAAGGATATGGTTATGCGCCGAAACTTGAAAAGTCAGTCCGAAAAAATAAAGCTGGGGGTATTGATTCCTGTTAAAAAGGGTGATGTGGTCAAAGCATTTGTTTTTGTTGGTGTCGGATCATATAAGGATGCAGATTTGGAAAAACCAGCGTTTCTTCGACATAAATTGATTGATCGCTTTCGTTTTAAGAGGTCAAGTGATGAGCCAGTTGAGGTATTAGAAGTAACGGTGTGATATCTCTGAACCATTGACAACAACACTATTTTTAAGTATGGTATAATCAGTTTCAATCAATCACAACAATGGAGAGACGGAAATGAAATCGGTCTTTACAATCAAAATGTGCATTACGTTGATCATCATGTGTTTATGTTTTGCGTGTACTGAATCAACAGTAGCTGAAACTGAGACGTCGTCAGATAAAAGATTTGAAACGAAAGACGGTTCACTTATTACGTCGAGTGAATATTCGTATATTGCTTTTTTGATTGCTCAAGCAAAGAGTCAGGCGATTAAAGACGCGGTTACTTTGTGTTCTAAGAAGGTTGGACCGCAAGGACTC
>CAYVCS010000085.1:0-7883 GCA_964450455.1 uncultured Gammaproteobacteria bacterium
CAAGCTAATTCCTAATGTCTAGCTTAGCTAGCTTTTTAGCTGATTAGGCGTTGGCGTTTTCTAAAAAGCTAACAAGCTAGCGACTAAAAAGCTAAGATTTGTTGATGGTTTTAATACAGCGTGTACACAATTTTACACGAATTCCCTCAATGGTTTTGACCTGCAAATTCACCTGTTGTTGTTTGATGGTTGAAATGTGTGATTTACTTCGTGAATAAATTTTATTCGCTCCTTTTTCACACAACGTGCAAATTCTGCTCATATGATAGAAATGTTAATTAGTAGGACTAGCTACAATTTATGAAACATTGTATACTTGATTGTAGATATAGGTGAGTAGAGTATAAGTAATTATCTTTTTATTGTCAATTATATGGATTTTCCACAGTTTATTATTTCATTTGCGCTCATTATTCCCTCCGCTATTATGCATGAATATGCCCATGGATGGATGGCGGATAAACTTGGAGATCCGACAGCGAGATATGCAGGCCGACTCACTCTGAATCCGCTTGCGCATATTGACCCTATGGGGACATTCATTCTTCCACTTATGCTCGGATTAGTTTCTGGCGGAAGTTTTATGTTTGCGTATGCAAAACCAGTTCCGTTTAACCCCTATAATTTAAAATATCCACGATTTGGTCCAGCATTTGTTGGAGCGGCAGGACCATTCTCAAATCTTTTGATTGCGACTGTGTTTTCACTATTAGTTCGGTTTGCCCCATTACCACTTCCACTACTTTCAGTATGTGTTTCTGTTGTGTTTATTAACGTCATGCTCGCCGTATTTAACATGGTTCCCATTCCGCCACTTGATGGATCAAAAGTGTTATTTGCGATGCTCCCACGTTCAGTTGATACCGTACGAATGTTTCTTGAAAAATATGGTATCATTTTGCTATTTGTGTTTATTTTTTATGGGTATGCTTTGATTGACCCGATTGTTCGCATGTTCATGAAGTTGTTTATTGGCGCATCTTTTTAACTTTGTTGTATGTATGTGTGGACGATGCGATATTCGGTACAACAATTATTGGACATCGTAACTGTTTGTATACTTGTTTCTCTACTCACACTAAATTTTGTTGTTATACATGGTGCAAATGCGTCCGCACTGACCAATATTTCGCTTACGATGGATGATAGTATAAAAAGTACTGTTTCGGATTGGGAATTGGTGTTTACAACTCCCACTGGTTTTGTTGGTGATGGTACAACTAATTCCATAAAAATAGTGTTTGATGCAGATGGAGCAAGTCCTGCGTGGCTAACTGGCACGGTACTTGGTAATGCAGTTAGCATATCTGTTGCGGGAGTGGGAAAAATTCCTAAAAATGCAGGAACGTGTGGTGTAAATGGAGTTAATTATACGTTTGCAACAGGAACAACTTCTTTTGCGGGCGATACGTTAACTCTCATTGCATGTTCTGGACAAACAGTTTCGGCTGGTTCAAAAGTGAGTATCACATTAGGATATGCCTATCATGGATCAGGTGATTCAACACTTACCACACTTGATGTGGCTGATATCTATGGTGTACAGAATCCAGTTTCAACGGGCGAGTATTTAATTACTATCACAGCTGGAAATGGAGCCGATGTAGGTTTTACACGAGCTGTTATTACCAACAAAGTGAATCTTGCCGCTGAAATATCAGCGATTTTTACGCTCTCGATTTCTGGAGTCGCAACAGGCGCAGCAAATATCAATGAAGCAACAGGAACAACTGATATAGCAACCAATAGTTCTTCACTTGCGTGGGGAACGCTCGCTGTCGCCGTCGCAAAGCAGGCGGGAATGAGTGTAGTAGTTAGTACGAATGCTATTGATGGATTTAGAATTTATGTCGTGAAAGATGGTGAACTTCGTAATGACAATAGCGATACAATAGATATATTTAAAGATGGAACTGATGCATCAGCGTCTTCATGGACAAATCCATCAGCATCAGCAGATACTCCATCAACTTTTGGTCATTGGGGAGTTACTTCCGACGATAATTCATTAGGCGGTAGCGCAGATCCATCAGTGTGCGCGACAGATACATTTGGAACAGCACTATATGATGCAGTCCCCACAGTTGTCTCTTCGTCACCCGCATCACTCGGACTAGAGATACGTTGTGACACCAGTCCAACATCGGCGAGCACCACATCAATAGGATTTCAAATACAAATTAGTTCGTTGCAAGAATCAGGAACATACACGAATAGATTGTGGTTTGTTTCAGTTCCACAGTTTTAGTTATTGTGATAAAATTGTACTTAGTAATATAATCAATTTCATATGAATAGAGTCCTACATTTTGAGATACAAGTAGAGAATATTGAACGAGCAATCACGTTTTACACTGAAGTTTTTGGCTGGAAATTTGAACAATGGCCCGAACACAACTACTATATGATTATGACTGCGTCGAAAGATAGTATAGAGCCGGGAATTAATGGGGGATTGCTACTTCGTCCAAAGGCAACCCCTCCACAAGAATGTGGTACTAATGCATTTGTATGTACCGTTCAAGTTGATGATTTTGATAGTATATCAGAAAAGATTCTGAAATGTGGGGGAAAAATTGCCATGCCAAAATTTGCACTTGTAGGAATGGCATGGCAAGGTTATTTTCTTGATACAGAAATGAATACATTTGGAGTTCATCAAATTGACGCAAACGCCAAATAAATTATTTTATTTCGTAACTGATTTTATATGGAGCATATTAATCGTTTTGAACGTCGAAAAACGCCAGAGGAAAAACATAAAGACTGGATGAGGACAGCTGTATGTGTATTTGAAGGTGTTGCGGTCTCTGTAATTTCAGGAGCTTCATTATTTTTACTGTGTAGAGGTTTGGGAATTGAAATCTCCCCTGAAATGCTTGTAGGATATGGTGGCGCCGCCGTCACAGGATCAACCCGTCGAATTCGTAATAATTTGAAAAACGCATAATATGCTTACCAACAATGAAATTATCAAAAAATTACATGAGTTAGAGGTTACAGATGAATCTATTGAGCATGTGATGCAGGATGTTATGAGGGTGATTATTGATCGAGTTTTGAGTCAATGTTTAATAAATGTAGCATCAGATGAACACATCAGATTAAAAAAATTATCAGTAGAGCAGATGATTGATTATATCAACACACATCAGAACAATATTAATCATCTAGATCAAATCGCATTTGAGACACTTCATGATGAAGTGTGGAGTAATTATTTTAATGCCATGAGTAAATAGAATAATATTTGGATGTGTTAATGGTAAACATTTGTGATTGTCATTGTTTTTGAAATGTCAGACATGTTGTACCCTATACTATGAATATACTTGAAGAAACACTTTATTCGAATCGTACAACGTTTTTTTCTATTCTTTCGCTGGATTTGAATGATAGACGTATGGTGATTTTTGATTTGTTTGCAGAAAATTATTAACCTATTGTCTGTTCTGTTCTAACACGTTCATGTTACTTTGATTCAAGTAACGGACGAATTTTTCCCATCAACATACCAAGTCGCATTCCTTCGAGTGTTTGCTTATAATTTTCACTGCGAAGCGCTGTGCGAATTTCGTCAATTGGAATGGTAATTTTGAGAGATGAAATGATGTCAGGAAGTTGTGCATCAATCGACATAAATTCTTGTTCAGTTAATGAAGTACGTGGCGGATTTTTTATCAATTCTATTTTTGCGTCCAGTTTTTCTGGATCTAGATTCATAAGTTCACCGATTTTATTTTCACGTAATGGTTTTCCCGCGTCAGCGCGATTTTGTGTAAACGCAACAATTTTTTCATACGCGTCGCGCGCGAGCATCATATTTTTGAATCCTTTGAAATCAAATGTTCCATCTTTTTGCATTGAACCAGAAATATCAATTAAACACACTGAATAAATAAAATCAATTTCTTCGTGAGTGAATACATCTGCAAGTTTTTCTTTATATTGTTTTGCTGAACGCGCATTACTAAACACTTGGAAATGTAATTCGTGGTTTGCAACTCCTTTCAGAATTAATTGACGATCTTTGATAAATGTTGCAATGTCGCTATGTTCTGCGCCGAGCGAATCAATATAGTCGCAACCTTCTTGACCATGTTCTTTTGCGTCTCCTCCTGTTAATTTTTCGTCTAAACGGTATCCGATTTTAGTAACGCCCATTTGTTGAAGAGCGGTTTGAATCGCTGACTCATTATGATTATTATCATCAACTACTTTTTGCCATTCTTCCATGGTAAAAATTCGTTGTGTTTTTTTGCCATCTTCTCCGATATACTCAATGTTCATGCAATCAGGTTTTTTTATGTCATGAAGATATGCGTATATGGTCATATCAGCACGTTGCCCGAGAACTGCTGATGTCACAAACTCTCGGGTTTTTTCTGTGAGATGTGGCGACATCTGAAGCGACGCAAAATCAAATGTTCCATCGCAAATTGCATCAACTTGTTCCATAATCAGACCTAAATGACTCGCCATAAATAATCCTTCGTTGTGATATGGACCTGCTTGAGGAGTATGTAGCGCAGCGCGAACGATAGATTTCAACGTTTCTGGCATAGCAATCGTTTCTAATTGTTCACGTCCGCGTCTATCCCAGCGTTGTTTATTCTCTAATGGAATATCACTCGGCTTTTTGACTCCTTGCTCTAACTTGATTGTATTTTCGCTCATATACGTGTTATTAATATGTAATACTACCCATAGTAGCAGAATGATTGACAAAACAAAATGATTAGATAGTTCAGATTAATGAAGTGTTGTAGCTGTGCAATTCTTGCACAGCTTTTTAATGTTAAAAAAACGTTGCGTTATGGCAACGTTTGATGGTGTAGTACCCCTAGTAAGTTACGGATTAGAATGTAGTGGCGCGCTGTGAATTTTTCCTCGTTTGTCATCTGTTTTGGCAGTACGAAGTTCTTTATCCGCAAGCTCAAATAGTCGGTCAAATGTACCCTCAAGATCCATTCCTGGAATGACAAGTTGCGTAGCTATGCCTATCGTTACTCTCTGATGTATCGCGATTCCACCTACCGTACATGGACCAGCTTCTAAACTATGGATAATTCTATTCCCGACGATTTCTCCGTTATTCATGACTGCATGGAGATTTTCTCCGGTAGCGCCAGTTCTTTGATATGCAGGAGTTGTTTTTGCATCGCGATCGCGAGGTGATTCTCGTCCGATTGGCATATTGCTTGCAGAAGTGAAAATAACAAATTCCTCACCACCCCATCGTATCACAACATCTGATCCGCGTAACCATCGCTTGAGAATGCCCGCAAACCACGCTAGAACTTGATCGCCAGCAGTTTGGCCGTATGTCTTGTTTACCATTCCAAAAAAATCTAAATCCATAACAAGCACAGAAATTGAACCATCAAATGGTACACGTGAGATACGATCCAATCGTTCTTCTACGATTTTGCGTCCTGGGTCTCGACGCAATAAACCCGTGAGCGGATCATGTATTTCTTTTTCACGTAAACGCTTGAGAAGAGATTTTCCTACCGTTGTGCCTCCGAAAGCTTCCATGATTAGTCGTTCACCACTTGAAGGAACAATACCGGTGCGGTCAACTATTCCTTCGGGATAACGAATAATGATTTCACCTTCGTCGCTAAATTCAATGACTATGCCATTTGCGAGTTCGCTCATGGTAACTCCTTTATGAAAGTTGAAAAGAACAAACTAATTGAATCACAAAAACGGCTTAACGTCAAACGTTTTACATGACAATTTCGGGAAATGGTTCAAGTGAAAAAAAGTGTCGTTTATCCTCTGGATTCAACACGTTGTGTGTCTCCAAAACAGTTACGAGAGTTTTTAGCTTTGTGTCTTCTTTACGAATCAACAAAGTCAGATCGCCTTTAAGGTCAGCAAGTTTGTCATCAAGATATTCTTTAGTGACCATAACTGCTTGAATGTGATGAACTGTTTTTTTGAGTTCGTCAAACTCCACTTTATTAACGGCGTTATCTCGCATGAAGGTAACAATTTCCAAAATGTCATTAATTTGTTGTTGCTCTTTTGATTCCATAGAAGTTTAATTATAATTTTTTTGCATTCAAGTATTTGCGCGTGGGTTTTTGAGATATAGTGAAGATGTTTTCGTTATTGTTCTCTATGACATTTTTATTAAGTAATAATCTATCCATTTATCACGTTGTAGAGAAACCAACTATGGGTTCGTATACCTATAGTATAGAGATTGGTGAATTGGTTGTCTAATTTTTTAGGCTTTAGGAATTAGCTTCTTAGCTTATTAGGACGTTGACGTTAGCGTTTCCTAAAAAGCTAACAAGCTAATTCCTAATGTCTAGCTTAGCTAGCTTTTTAGCTTATTAGGAAACAGTGACGACAATCGCCTAAAAAGCTAATTAGCTAGTTCCTAAAGTCTAGAGCCAAATAAGTCTAATGTTGTGTTAATCTTCGTTTGTCCGAAATGAATCATTTCCTGATAAAGCATTCCAATTTTTTTAACAAGTAGTGTGTCAGCTAATAATTCCCTGGTTCGTGCTAAAATTTGTTCTGCTAATTCTTGGGGAATACCAAATTCAAGCCACATATTTTTGAAATCAGTGTCTGTCAATAGAGTATGGTCTTGATATAAGTTTTGTATGATGCGATGATACTCACGAATTTTTTCAATAGGTTCATTGTTCGGATTTTCAGCATACATTAACAACGGTAAATATTCTTTGACGTCAAATGTGGTGAGGAGCTCTAGGTCAAGGACTATTTTTATGGACGTCATGGTTATCCACCACTCCGAATATTGCCCATGACGAGATAAGTTAACACCAAGTTCTGGTATGAGTTTTTTAAATAGTTGGTTTCCTGCGGTGTCGCACACAATATGCATAAACCATCCAATCGTAAAATCTGTGGTTCGGAGCGACAGTATGTCGTCTGCAGAATGCGTCAAATTTCTATCAATACCAGAAATATATCGACTATCTGGATATATTGTGCCACATATATATGCGGAAAGATCAGTAATATTGAAATTATGTTTCAAGTCAAGCGCAAATTTTATATGAGTTGCTTCTAATGCCATAGTTTATAACCTCATGATATAAAGAAAGGATGTATTTGTACATATTGACGCGTGTATAAAAAAAGAAAGCGCGTACGCTTTCTATGAGGGGATGAGGCCGACAATGTCACAAACAACAACTTTGTCCATTCCATCAACTTGTATCGTTTTAATTTCTCCGCGTGCAATCATTTCGCGAATGCGAGGAGGCGAGACGCCAAGTAATGTGGGAAGTTCAAACATGTGTATCAAGCGAAGTGCACGAGGAGTTTTTTGTGCGATTTCTGGATCTATGGTTTCGTGATGCTTGGTACGACGAACGTGCATGATGTACTCCTTGTATTGATGTGTTGATATGAAGGAACAAAAATTCCTCTCGCAGAGCCCAACTTGTATCTTTTGGCAGCGAAGGAGGGTGCGCTGCGAAAAGGAAGTTGAGCTCGGTGAGAGGAATTCTACATTATGCAGTTTTTACTTCTTGCACAATGTGTGCAAATACATCAGGATTATGTTCTGCAAGTTCTGCTAAAATCTTTCTGTCAATAACTATATGTGCTTTTTTCAGATCATTAATCAATGTGCTGTATTTTGAACCAGCATTTCGCGCCGCCGCATTAATTTTAATTTGCCATAATTGTCGTTTCAGAGTTTTTTTCTTGCGACGATCGCGATACGCATATACACCAGCTTTCACTGCCGCAGTTTTTGCTAATTTGATCTTGGATTTTCGTCCCCACATGAAACCTTTCACTTTTTTCCAAAGTGATCTACGTGATTTATTATGGATGACTCCTCGTTTTACTCGTGGCATACGTTATGTAAGGTGAAATTAGCGAGCCAA
>CAYVCS010000086.1:0-2279 GCA_964450455.1 uncultured Gammaproteobacteria bacterium
GGACAAAATCTTGCTTCAAACCCTGTTTCAAACTTTGTTCCAATTGTCCGAAGCGTTGATCTATACTTTGCTCCATTTGTACGAAGCGTTGATCTATACTTTGTTCCATTCGTACGAAACGTTGATCTATATTTTGTTCCATTCGTACGAAACGCTGTTCCAGACGTTGTTCAAACAACTCATTAGATGCAACCACAACATCACGAACAACTTCTAACACAATCTCACGTATTTCTTTTTTATCTTGTTGATCAAGCATACATATTATTTTACGTACATATCGTCGCGTAAGAATAGGTACATTGTACAATTCGTGGTATACGATTGTCAAACAAAAAAAGCTCGTGCCATAGCACGAGCTAACAATCACTAAAGCGACGCAGAACTCTGCGCGCTCACATGTCTCGCTACACGAAGCGCAAAAAAATTGTATCCATCACACAATGCATTGAGCGTTGCATCGATGCTATCGGATCCACCACTTTGCGTGTTCCACATCATCCGTTCACCAGTTTTGGAACGCGATTTTCGCTCTGAAATCTGTGAATCTCTTGATTGTGGTGGCACAGGGTTCACCTCTGCCATAAATCCAATCACAACTTGCGCTTCACCATTCACACCGCCTTCAATCTCGGAGTTTTCTTGCCGAGAACGAAGCGCGAAGCTGGTTGAACGTACATTGCTCATGTTGTGGTCACCAAAATGCGGGATCAAAGCATCACGAAACGCTTGATCGAGGGCGTGGAATGGTCCACTACCCGCTACCTCATTTGACTCGTAGATAATTCCATTCACCGTAATCGTCATGCGAGCACTATTTGCGCTTCTTTCACCTTGCCGACTCGAACAATGTAGCAAGGAGTGTTGTACAATTCGAATAGGAAGAAACGTGTCGGCTTTCCTCAATTGAGTCAATACCGCAGTTGCATCCACACTCATTGAACGAAGCAAACCATCCATGAATCTCTCCAACTCTCTTCAGGGGGTTATTTGAGCGAAGAATCGTCTCATCCTACGACTCCCTATGTATACTGTCCCAGAAATACATTTTACTGTCAAATGTTTTTATTCGAGCATATTTACGATATTTGACAGACTTGCTCATATTCCTATTAGCTATTATACTCATTCATTTCACTTCGTAGCTACATTACCTATGAATACCAACCTCATCATGGATAACATCAAACAACGACTTGAACAAAGTCAACATATTTTATTGGTTCCACACCATAATCCTGATGCTGATTCACGGGGAAGCGCATTAGCATTCTATGAATACCTCACACAAATCGGCAAAAAATCTTCCGTCTTCCAAGAATCAACACCAATCCATCGACACAATGTACCTCAAGAAATTGATTGCATATGTGTATTTGATGCAGGAGATGCTCGCTATGCACGGCTTGAAAACATTTTTTCTCAAATTACACAACGCGTTTTTGTCATCAATATTGACCATCATGCAACCAATGAACTCTATGGAGACATTAACTTAGTAATAACTCATCAACCTTCAACAACTGCGATTTGCACTGCGTATTTTGATTATCATCATATTGCTATTTCAGAGACAATGGCAGTACATTTACTTGCTGGACTCCTCACTGACACGGGATCACTCGGAAATCCATCCACAAACACACTCGCTATGGAAACAGCTGCCCGACTTATGCGAAGAGGAGCTGATATGTATGCCGTCAACACAACGATACAAAAAACCAAAAACGTTTCATCCCTTAAACTTTGGGGACGCGCTCTTTCGCGTATGAAAAAACATTCATATCTCAATCTTGCCTATACCTACATTACGCAACATGATGTAGATGAATGCGATGCGCATGAAAATTCGCTCGAAGGATTAGCAAATTTTTTTAATCAAATCAGCGACTGCGCAATAACACTTGTTCTTAAAGAAACAGAGGATGGTTTCATCAAAGGATCCCTGCGAACAACTCATGAGAATGTAGATGTTGCTCGTCTTGCGAGTGCGCTCGACGGAGGAGGACACAAAAAAGCAGCGGGGTTTTTGGTAAAAGGAAAATTGTCTACTATACAGAATCGTTTAACGATACTATAGATGAGTTGTGGCGTGTTATAATCGTGGCAATCTTCAATCACCAACGACGATGGGTCCCCGCTGAGTTTACCCTCTAGCAGGACACGCCCTCGATCCCCAATCGAGTTGAGGACAGGCCCCGATCGGGGGGCGAGAGCTTGTCCTGCTGAAGGAATGACATACAAATACATACACTCATCCGTTTCTGGATTCCCGCTGC
>CAYVCS010000087.1:0-3556 GCA_964450455.1 uncultured Gammaproteobacteria bacterium
TCCACATCATTACGAGATATCTACCCCTTCGGAGTACTATGTCACCGCGGTTCGATATGACGTGGAATGGGTACGTCATTTCGAATCCCTCGAAAGGGTGAGAAATCTCGTCCACGTACACCGACACGAGATATCTCACTGTGATTCGATATGACGTTGGGAGTGCGGTTCGATATGACGTTATAAGTGCGGTTCGATGTTACAAAAGGAATGTCTTCCTCCATGTCATTCTCGCCCGCAGGCGGGAATCCAGATAAATTTGCAGACTAAATAAAAACGCTGGATTCCCGCCTGCGGGCGAGAATGACATGGATGGTATAGACTCCCCACTTGACGAGGATGAAATATCAGGGGTAACGTAAAAAATTGTTCATCCAAAATCATCAAACGGAATACGCTCCACATCAAATATTTTAGCGTAAAAATCCTGACACTTCCACATAACTTGTGCATCACGTCGTGAGTGATGCTCATAGTCTAACAAATGAAGCATACCATGAATCAACAACATGCCGACTTGTTTAGTAACTGACCCACCATTGTCGTTCACATAATGCTGGACATATTCAACACTCACCATAATAGAACCAAATTCATTTTGTTGATGATAGGGAAATGCTAACACATCAGTCGGCTTATTAACTCCGCGATAGCGTTGATTCAATTTTTTAATTTCTGAATTATTTGTGAAATGTACAGTGATTGTACCCTTTCGTATGCGCGATGATTTCACCATAGTTTGTATGATGTTTTCTATCCACACAAAAGAAAAACGCACGGGCGTGCGAGAATAACTTACACATACCTCAATCATATTATTGCGACACATTCAACAGAGTTGATGTTGTCTCTGTCGGATCTGCTGATGAATCAGTTCCATCAGTCGTAAATTGTTCGGGAAATTTTTTGATTCCTAAATCAGTTGTATCGTCTGAAACCGACACATTGGTTGGAGCTACGAATTTAATTTCTTCAGGAATATAATTTGGTTCAGTGGTGAGATGAAAACTATTTTGCATCATCTCAAATGTTCGCATAAAATTTGCATCAATACGAACACCAATATCATATCGTAATTCATACACCACTTCCCCGCGCGCAACAAACCACGAAAGCGAGTCAGGAGAAAGTAATCCGCTTACGCCAGTGAGATTAGATACCATGCGAACTTGCTCCACATTCACCTTTGAGACGCGAGGGAGATACCAATCGATAAGCGAATCCTTCTTTTTATTTGGATGTGTAATTAGTTCAAAATATTCTCCTGTTTCACTAGTAAACAAAACCGACTGTCCATCCGCATCAACCGGATCGCGTGTCCACACAGCTGGATAGAGCAGAGCATATCCAAAAACATTATTCACATATTCTTGAACTAATTTTGTGTCCTTCAGCGCAACAGGTTTAAAACCAGCGGGATTGTATAAATTATATACTTCATGTCCATCAACAAATCCATCACTATCGTCGTCTGGTCGCAGAGGGTCAGAGCCATACACTTCTCGTTCTTCAACATCACTTAAATTATCAAGGTCGCTATCCAATGCGAGTTGATATTCACGAAGTCCAATAGGATACTGTGAGGTAACTTTCGGAATTTCATCAGGTTGTGTTTCTGGCGGCGTCTCAATTGGTTGTTCTAAAATAGCTGGCTGTTGCGAATCAGGAACGACAATTTGTTGAACATTTAATGAGTTCATTTTCTTTGTTCTTGCCATATCCCAATACACATATCCTCCTAAACCAAATAGAACAACAAACAACACTGCAAATCCGATTATCATTCCTCTATGCATTTTTCCTGTTGACTTCGTGAGTTGCGCGTTAACTTCTTGTGCCATAGACGGAACTGCAGGAATTTTTTGTTCTGCAACTACAGGAGCTATGGGCGCCACATCTGTATTTGGTTGAGGCGTCACGACAGATGATTTTTTTTCTTCTGGTCTGTGTGATAATCCATCACCTGTCGCGCCGTTGTAAAATTCTGGAGGAATTGAGCGAACAGAAATTCCTTGCAGTAATTGAGTACTGGCATGTGGCTTTTCAAAATTTGCATTTTTTTTATCTGAACCAAACATAATTTTAGAACGGACGATAATATATAATCAACCAAACAGACGAAAACATGGTTTCGGGTGCTCGGGCGAAAACATGGTTTCGCCCGTACATTGTTTGAAAAATCGCAATGTTGGGGCGATTCCATGTAATCGCCCGAACAGAGATTCCGTGTAATCGCCCGCGCAACGATTCCGTGAACCCCCCACATTACAACATATAAAGTATACCATCTCTAACGTAACCACGCACGTTTCATTTGTTTACTGTTTTGGAACGGTAAACAATTTTCCTGGTCCTAATGGATTGAACCCGTGTCGCACTTCATCGCCATCCGAAAACGTATCATCATCACTGTCAGCGTCAAGTGGATCTGTTTTCCATATGTTCAATTCTTCTTTATCTGTTAATCGATCATCGTCAGTATCGGATTTTTGTGGGTCAGTTCCTGCGAGCAATTCTTTTGTTGTACTTAATCCATCTCCATCTGGGTCATCATTTTCTACTACGTCAACTGTTGAGGATGCTGTTGTTTCCTCTAATAGCGGAGTGCTCGTTGCTTCAACAATCGGAGACACTGCTTCAGGAACAACTTCTTCTGGGACAGGAACAACGAGAGGTTGTTCAACAACATCAATCGCGGGTGGAGGAATTTGGTCAGTACGTTCAGCTGGTGAACCAGACCGAGCAAAGAGTGTAATTCCTACTGCAACGATTAAACCAATAATTACAAACAACACTAAACCGACAATCAATTTATGACGCATGATAAATGATTCCTGTATATTCGCTGGTTCTTGATAAGGCGCACCTGGCGCCATCGCGCCAGATGGAGTTGGAGTTTGTGACATTGAAACCGTTTTTGGCTGTAATTTTCCCGCATCAAGCGCACTTGGCGCATTTTGCATACTTCCACCAACCATACGCACTCCTCCTGAAGTTCTATCACCGCGTTGCACAACTTTTGCAGATGGAGCGGCGGCTTGCGAGTTTTCCATTCCGTCGTCTTGCGCTACGTCTTCGGTTACGTCTTCCGGTGTTTCATCTGCCGACGTATCATCATCAAACATATCTTTCACCTCGCTCTCTACAGGCAAATTTTGCGGTGTTTTGTCGTCGTCGTTGAACATATAAATAAATTAAAATTGATTAGCGATTTTTTTATGTCATGCATGTGTTTTCTTGCATATCGAGCATGCTACCTGGGAATCGTCGACGTGAACGAGATCTCTCGTTGCGACTCGAGATGACGTGTGTGGGATACGTCATTTCGAATCCCTCGAAAGGGTGAGAAATCTCGTCCATGTCCACGTCCTCGCCCACCATCACGAGATCTCTCGTTGCGACTCGAGATGACGTAAAAGGGACACGTCATTTCGAATCCCTCGAAAGGGTGAGAAATCTCGTCAGCGTCCACGTCCTCGCCCACCATCACGAGTTCTCTCGTTGCGACTCGAGATGACGTAAAAGGGAGACGTTGCGAAATACGACGACGTGTGGG
>CAYVCS010000088.1:0-4839 GCA_964450455.1 uncultured Gammaproteobacteria bacterium
GTTGAACTCAACGCCGACCTACTCGCAAAAACGCGCGAAAGTTTGAAAGAAGCGGATACGCTATCCGCCGAAATTGATGAAGCAGTAGCTGATCGAAAAACTGAAATACAAGGGTGGACAGATGCGCAGAAACGATTAGAAATTTTAGATACTCGTGATCCATTTGTTCTTGAAATTTTATCACAAGATCAGAATTTTAACATACGAATTTTGTCTTTATGTAATACTCATGTTCCACTGCATGTTCTTTTTCATATGATTGAAGCAGGTGACGATTATGTTAAAAAAATTGTTGCGCATAATCCACAATGCACATCTTTTATGCTTGATAGAATTATGGAATTGAGTTCAGAATCAGAAGTGCGCCTAGCTGTATTTAATCATCCGAATGTTTCGCAGTTTACAAAAAGTACATTGATTGAAACTCACAACGTTCTAGTTGATGATAGCGTTCACTGGGATGGTCGTGACAAAGATGATTTTCAAGATCATGACTTAAATGATGAGGAGTGAAGGACTCATATTCATTTTTTGAAAGTTTTTGTATGAATAAAAAAAATATTGATTCTTCAATCAAAAAAAGAGGAGCGACTATTGCTAGCGAAAAACAATCGCCCGAAATTCGACGTGGTATTGGAAAATTACATGAACAATTTGGTGATATTATAGATTGGGGAACGGTATCGCGAAATGTGGCAGAAAAAGTAGCTTTAATGCTTGATAGAGGGGATGATGACGAATACGTGATGTGCTATGTGGTTAGATCTATTATCGGCGATAGAGATGAACCGCTCGTTGATGATTCTGATGGTAAACTTGTTGAGCTTCTCGCGGAGTTGCAAGAACATTATCAAATTTTTAAAAATACAAAAAAAATATTAGATAGTGAAATTCGCGTGAAGTATTCCAAACAAAAAGGATACGATCGAAACAGTGACCTACAGTATCTCGCAGATTATGGTGAAGATTACAATATCTGCTCTAACGAGTTACAAAAAATTATTGAAGTAGGAATGGCAGTTTCAAAAAGCGGTCAGCATATGTCAATCGAAGATATAATGACTCTTTCACAAGAATTATCCACGTTTCGTCTATCAGGATATTTTGTTACTCAATTTTTTACGTTGTTCAATGCTGCTGAATTGATATCTTTGATACATACAGATATTGATATTAAGACAGTGAGAGAATTGCTTAAAGTATTGATTAATAAAAATTATCATATATCTTTTGATCAGTTGTCTCAAATCGCGTCATATATAGATGTATCAGATATACCATCTATATTTAACAATTTGACTCTTTCGGAGATTTTAGAATTGACTGAATTGGGAGTATCATTATTGGGAGCCAGTGTGATAAAAAAATCACTTTCACTTCATTTGTATTCCCTTGACATTGATCAAGTAATTGAGGAAACAGAAACTTTAGGATCAGAAGAATATGAAAAGCTGTATGAAAATAATAAAATGAAACAACACAATTATGATACTGGTGAAATGGATAGCATAAAATATTGGTCCGCCATCTCGTCAGCGTTAGAAGTTTTCAACCTTAACGATTTAAAAAAACTTATTAAATCAGGAGTAGGATTTGCGCATGGAGTGGATATAAAAAAAACATGGCTATCTGATGGTGATGGATTAGTTGTTGATGATGTCATATCTTATTGTCGCGCATTCTCATTTTTTATTGATTCTGGCAATCTACTAACATGGGCCGATTTGAGAGATGTATTAAAGGATTTTTCTCTTGAAGAAGTTAAGGAAATGTTAGGTAAAAATATTTTTTTGTTTGATATTGTTGCAAGACGACGAAGGATTGAGGAACAATTCGGATATGGTGTCAGATATGGTGGAGTTCAACATAGGAGGCATATCCCGTTTGACACATTCATAGAATTAATTAGTAGTCGTGTTTCAATCAAAGATATCAAAAAAGCAATACTGGCGGGTTTTTCGATTGATGAAATTTTGAGGTTTCCATTTTTGGTTTCTAAATTACTAGATGTTCGGTCATAAGTTTAAATATGATTATTTCTTCTACTGGCTTTGTTGATGGCAGTATCGCATCGCGATTTGGAAAATATGCAGACGCAACGGATATGATGCAAAACATACCAATTCGTTCTATTCCTATTGCATGGTCGAGGATTCCTGTGGGTACAATATCGCTCGCATTAGTCATGTTAGATCATGATGCGATTCCGGTATGTGGATTTAGTTGGATACATTGGACTGTTCTCAATATTGACCCGTCAAGAAATGAGTTAGCTGAAAATGCTAGTCGTAATGATGTTGATTTGATACAAGGTAAAAATAGTTTGGCATCACGTCAGGTGTGTGGTGAATTATTAGAGAGTGTTACTAATTTTTATAGTGGTCCTCGTCCGCCAGATAAAGAACATGAATATGAAATAACGGTGTATGCACTGGATAGTATGTTGAACCTACGCAATGGTTTTTGGCTTAATGAGCTGTTGCATTTGATGCACGGTCATATTCTTGATTCCGCTTCACTGTATGGTGTATATCGTGTATGATCAGAACAGTTCTTTTACACTAAGGAGATTGCGATGTTTGTAAGTTTGACAATGCTCATGCAGTTTGCGTATGTACTTATAACAGAAAATGCGGGATGCGAGTGCGAGTTGGGCGTATGTTGTGATGAATGTGTTTTGCTGAAAGGGGTGATATGCGATAGTGATCCGATTGATAAACAATATGCGTGTTTTGGAGAATTATGTGAGGCACAACTCAAGGTTCGCAATCTATATAGAGTGTGCGATGGGATAATTCCTGACTGTTCACATACGGCAAAAAAATGGGGTTCATGGGAGATTTCACAGCAATGTACATTTGCCGAACAATGCTTTGGAGAGTGGGGAAATTTTGGGTATTGTTTTGCAAGCGAGTGGTGTTGTTCTCCATCGTGTGATCAAAAAATATGTGGTGATGATGGTTGTTTTGGAGTTTGCGCAGTTTGTCCTGATGGTTTGGCGTGCGTGAATAACGAATGTATCAAACCACAAACTTTGTGCGAACTTTGCTTCAAAAGTGAAGAATGCGAACAAGGATATGCATGTATAGGATATGAAGGATATCAAAATGCTGGCGGAATGTGTTTACCAAAAAATTGTGTGACAGACTTGGATTGTCCTCTTGGTACTTCTTGTTATTGGTTGAATTCTGAAGATTCAATATGTTGGGTACAGAATCAATCAACAACGTGCATCAATAATGAAGTGTGGCAAGCAAATAGTTGTGGCGTTGCCTATACATCTATTGAAGATTGTGGATTATATGATTTTGATTGTTTTGAAGGGTTATGTTGTAAACGTGATTGTCAGAATACACAATGCGGTGATGACCTGTGTGGCGGTTCGTGCGGAGTATGTCTAGGGGGAGAAGCATGTATTGGTGGAAAATGTGTTGAATGTATTCCCGGAGTTGTTGAATACGAAATGTGTTCAGTTGTATGCGACGCATCTATGCGACTATGTCATCAGAATGGTACATGGGGAGATTGGTCAGAATGTATCGCGCACATACTCTGCGAACCAAAACCATCCGATGTACTTTTGAGTTGCGTGAGTGTTGAATGTGAAATTGGTGATGTTATGATTCTGCAATGCTCATTATTTGGTGTGAGATATATAACATGTAGCGAACGATGCGAATGGGAAACAGGGGATTGTTTAGAGGATACGCGATTTTATCCGCAAGAATTTTCCCATAAAAACAGTTCATCACATGATATGCCTGCTCACGATGATTCACTAACGCTTCGTGAAAGTCCACTTATTTTGAAACATTCCGATGATTCAAAACCATCACGTTCATGCTCATTTGTAGAATCCGAAGATTCGTCTTTTTGTGTATGGTGTATTGTATTCGCCTTAGTTGGAATAATCATGTATACTCGGTCTCGTAGATAGATCGAGTTTTTTTATATGTCTATGTTGCTATCCATTTTGAAAAAATTATTTTCACAGCCAAAAAAAAGAGATGTTTCCGTAGTACGACGTGTGTTACATAACGACGTAAGTTATGTTCGTTCTAATTCCACATTAACCACAAACATTGTCATATCTCCACGTGGTCGCGAGAATGCTCTGCGACTATTGAAGGTTGAACAAGCTACAATACGTGAAAAAATTTCATCTGACTTATTGGATGAGCTTTCGCGTGGAGCAAAAATCGCTAACGTGAAATTGAGCGTTCTTGGAACTCCACAACAACATAGGAAAAAGGGTGGGCGGTTAGTGTACAAGCGATATGGATTTTATACACCAGCAACACAAACGATAGTTATCAATAATGTAACAGCTGTGCGAGGACAGATACTCGCGAGTAAAACATTTCTTGAGACGCTTTTACATGAATGGATGCACCATTATGATTTACACGTGTTGAAAATTCGGTCTTTGCATACTGCTGGTTTTTATATGCGTATCCGAGATGTCAAATTAAAGTTGGGCTTGTGATTGATATGTGGTATACTTAATTTGATTATTTTTTTTAATGTATTTTATATGAAAGATGGCGATCAAAGTGTATTATTTTTTGTGAGTATTTTTGTGTTTGCCCTTGTTGGGTTAATCGGCATGGCGATTGTGCCGGTCATGGCGTCTGCGCTCGTTGTTGCTCCGCAACCGGTCGCAGGTTTTCCAACAACCTCAATTTTGCTCAATAAGTTGCGGATAGATATACAAGCACAAATTGGAATAGCTAATCTTCAAAACAATGAACTCATGGCATGGGTTGAGTTGGATAATGCAAAAGCTTGGCTTGTATCTGCTCAAAAAATAGTTGACGTGGGTGAACCACTCCCTGATGC
>CAYVCS010000089.1:0-2226 GCA_964450455.1 uncultured Gammaproteobacteria bacterium
CGACATCCCACATCCTGACCCCCTATTTTTCTTTCAAAAAAAACTTAGATCAAACCATTCTACTCTTATTTCGCGATATTCTCCGTCTCCGCCTTTCCCTTGATCGACTGGGTCACGCTGGATGATTGCGTCGTGAGCAACAAATAAACGTTTGCCATTAAAAAATTGATGAATATTCTTCCCGGCCTCCAAACGTTCTGAAAGACGAAGTTCCGATGTGTACGTTTCAACATTCAGCGCTCCGAGAATATTTATCGTGTCCATTAAAACTCGAATGAACATTTGTCCGGTTTCCGGTGGATAAGCATTATTTTTTATTCCTGCTTCTGGAACCTCGGTTTGTAACCCAGGAACAAAATACACGTTTTCACTGACCGCTAACACATCAGAAGGTTGAAAGTCATGTTTACGACCATTATTTGTCAGTTGAATGATTTGCGATAATTTCCAATCCGTATCATACGCAAACAAATAAAGTTCGTCTCCTTTATCCGCAGAACCTGCAACGAGTGGGTTTCGACCATTGGAGAAAATGTGCAAGCCTCCATTTGAGAGAACGAAACCAGATTGATATGGCTCTAATGTGTAAGATCTCGTCTCAAGAATTTCTTGACGCTTTACGGCCAAGTTTGAATCAAACAAACGAACGATTGGTGCTGTTTTTTCTGAAACAGCAGCATCTTTTGCACGCAATTTTGTGGTGACGAGTAAATACTCATCAGAGGCTGTTTTGTTTAAGAAAAGTCCAATCAGCGCTTCATGATCATCTGCACGTTTAACATCAATAGGCACTCCAATTGGATCGAAATTTAAATCGAAATTTTGTATAACCAAACGTTCCAAACCTTCAACATCTGCTCCGTATGCTAAAACATATCCTGATTGATTTTTTACGAAACTCGCATCAATAATCTCACAAGCATCCAACATCTTTTTTTCATCAATCTTGATTCGTGTATGAGTATCGATCGTTGCCTGATATAAACAAAGACTGTTACTTGCATCTTTTTTTGTAAAAAGAATTTTTACAATGCTGTCTTCTGTCGACACGATACCAACGACCGTTCCTTCAATCTCTTCATATCTATCTATAACAAATCGTCCGGAACGAGATATTTCATTTAGACGTTTAGGCTCGCTTATTTTTGCGCGTTCTTCTGGGATATATTTGTAAGTTGCACCTGAAGAATCGATATTTTCGACAATTGAAGCGCCGCTTGGAAAATAATATGATTTAATGAAAATACCGACACCGATGGCTAAGACAAAAAATAATCCAAAAACAACTCCCCCACGAATGATCCATTCTTTTTTTGTCAGTGGTTCTGAAGGAGCAATTTTTTGAAGAAGCGATGAGATTTCAGACCATTGTTGCATGATATCAGTACATTCAGTTGCAGAGATATCTCCACTCTGACACTCTCGTTTGAGTGTATCTATCAGCTTTATCTGTTGCTTAATTGAACGCCTCAAAATGCTTTTTTTTTTGAAAAACACATAAAATGCTGAAGAATAATATAAAAATTCTAGCATTAAAAACAAAAAAACACCATTAAGGTGTTTTTTTGTTTTTAACTGACTAGTACTTAGGGACTAGGATGTATTGAATCGTATTGGTATAAGTTCCAGCGTCTTGAAGAGCCGAAATTTCTATCGAGTACTCAACAACGCACGTTTGAGCTGTTACTTGTGTCGTTGCGTTACAAATTGGACTATTGAGCATTGGTGATTGCACAGAACTACCTGTTGTCACAATTCCAGCATATGTATTATCTGTGAAAATTTCTGTATCGTTTGTTGTGTATCCAATGTGTCCGTGTGTTTTTTCGTCATTTGCAACGACAGCAGGGGATGTCCATGCTGCTGATTCGTTCGAATCTTTCATATCTTCATCACCTGCAGCTCCTTGCGAGCCTCCATCAAAATATGTCGTTGCTCCATCCTTAAAGTTATCGATATCTTCTGAACCAGACAGAGGATTTCCGCTTGCCATGACATATGCAGCAAATCCATTTGGAGCGTTTGTTGTAAATGTCAATGTTTGACATGTGGTTTTACGAGCGTTTGGAGCGAGTGTTCCGTAAGGAATTGTTGAAGCTGTTGATGCAGCGCCTGTGGTGTTGGTGCTGGAATGACCCGCTATACATGTTGCTGTTGAAGCAACGCCAGCGACGGTGAATGTAAGTGTTGTCGCAACAGTTGCACTCACAGCTTGTGAGTCCTGAA
>CAYVCS010000090.1:0-4288 GCA_964450455.1 uncultured Gammaproteobacteria bacterium
ATTTGGAATTCCCCTGCACGGCGATATGAAGGGGCGTATACTAGATTACAAGTAAAAATGTTGTATAGAAAAAAAGTGATCTCATAAAAAAGATCACTTCGTACATCGGGTAAGATCAAAACTGGCGAGTGCCTGCATGTGTTTCATGGAAATATTTGCCATTCCGTCTTTTCCCGCAAGGTCACGAATGGTTTTTTTACCACAAACTCGCAGTACATCTGCAAACAAAACTAGAAATTCAGTTGGTTGATTCCAGTATTTTCGTGCTGCAGGAGCTTTTTCTATTGTGCTAATAATTCCATTTTCAATCCCTGTTACGAAAATAGAATACTGGGTATCTTGCTGTGGTGCTGTTTCTTGTCGTTGTGGTTGTGCTGACATTCTCGCCTCTCTAGGTTTGAAGATTGATGAGAAAAAGAACTACCTATATAGTATAGCATATTTTACACATTGACGCATAATGAATAACCGCGCTATGGTGTGGATAGGTCTTTCTGAAACAAATATAAGGAGTGCTATGCAATCTATACTAAAAGAATTAGTGTGTGTTCATGAAAATGAGGTAGAGATGTATGGATGTCCGCATTGTAGTTCACGACTTATTGAAAATAGTTATACGTCTGGTTCAGTGGTGATATATCGTTGTTTGAATTGTAAAAACAACTTTGCGACTCTGCCAAATGGTGTTGACCGCGCGAGTATGAGCATTACAGAAGGGTCAAAAGCAGTGTTTCCTATCGCACAACCACATCCCTTTATCGGGAGAACGCGGACGATTTTAAAAGCCAGATAGATAGTGTTGACATATGTGTTGTGCTTGTGTATAGTTGCGGCTCGTGTTTCTATAAAGTGTGCAAAAGGAGAAGTAATGAGGAAACGAGCTTTGTCTTTTATTCGCGGTCTGGTATGTACGCATTATTGGAATCAGGAGGAGTTCGTCATCAAACATCAATCACCAAAAACAGGAGACGTGATTCAACACTCTGTTCTTGTTTCTCTGAAATGTGATAGATGTGGATGCCATCGCGTATATCCAAAGATTGCTAAAGTTCCTTTGCTGATGCGTTATTTTAAACTATTTCCCTAATACTATGAGAGGCTACGGCCTCTTTTTTATTTGCATTGACATGAGGTGATTTTTTTGGTATGGTTTACGCTTACTAATTGTCATATATATGTCATTTTTACCTTCAAAAAAAGCGAGAATAATGTTTGTTGTTGTCGGGATTGTAGTTTTCAGTAGTATTATGTATGCGAAGCGAGATACAAAATTAGCGTATGAGAGTTTCAAGGTTGAACGAGGAGATGTAGTTTCAAAAGTTGGTGTGAGTGGGTCAGTTCAACCATTAGATGATTATAAACTTTCGTTTGAACAACAGGGACGTGTAGGAAGAATTTTTGCAAAAGTTAATGATATAGTTAAAAAAGGACAATTATTAGCAACGTTACAAAATGCAGATATAGGAGCTGATATTGCGGGAGCGATGGCGCGACTTGATGCCGAACGGACTAGATTATCGCAACATGATGTTGAAATTGCTTCAGCAGAATCTCGACTTTCCGAATTACGTTCTGGATCGCGACCAGAAGAAATACTTATAAAGAAAACACAACTTGAAACACGCGAAACAGAATATGACAAAACTATTAGAGATACATTATATGTGATGAGAGATGCACAGTTAGATAGCGCGTATGTAGTAGAGTCAACTCTTGGTGGTTTCTTTCGTGGACAACAATCATCGTCATATCATCTTTCATATCAAACGTGTGATGTGCAACATACGACAAACGTTGAGTGGGAGCGTTTTCTTCGTGGTGAAGATATAAAAGAATGGGAGAAAAAGAATAGTGAATTGAAAGTTACGAATAGTTTTGATGCACAGAGCGGATTATTGTATGGATTAAATAAAATCGCAATGTTGGAGATGTTGGTTTCGGATATTTCTCAAACACTTTTTGATGATTGTACACGAACGAATAGCTCTCTTGATATGTTTCGCACGTCACTTGATAGTGCTAGAGCGCGGATTGCTTCTATTCGCAGTGCGATGCGTATTCACCAGCAACTCTTGATTCAAAAACAGAATGCGTATCAACAAGCACGTTCTGAATATGAACTTGTGCTAGAAGGGCCGCGAAAAGAAGTGATTGAACAACAGGAATCAGCTGTTGCGTCTGCAAAAATTGCTCGTGAACAACAGAGAGCGTACGTTAAACAACAAGAGGCAGGAGTAGCTCTGATGCGTGCGCGTGCGATTCACACGATTATCGTATCTCCTATAGCAGGAAAAATAGTTCAGAGTGATGTTCGTGTGGGAGAAATTGCATCACCAGGAAAAATTGTATTTCGTATTCAGAGTGATGGAGTATATGAAATTGAAACATTTATTCCGGAAGTTGATATTGCTGATGTGCATACTCTGGATTCTGCACTCGTAACGCTCGATGCGTATGGACGTTCAGTGGAATTTGCTGCTTCTGTGATTTCAATTGAGAGTGCTGAAACTATGAAGGAAGGAGTTCCCACATATAAAACAATCTTGCATTTTGACGATGCCGATGAACGAATAAAATCAGGAATGACAGCAAATGTTGATATTGTTACAGCGCGCGCAGTACACGTATTAAAAATACCACTTCGTGCAATTTCATTTCAACAAACGTTTCCGGTTGTGAAAGTAATGAATAATGTAGGTGAGATTGTTGAAAAGAATGTCCTCGTAGGATTAAAAGGGACAGATGGATTAGTTGAAATCTATGAAGGTGTTATACAAGAAGGCGACATATTGGTCATACCAAAGTTATGATTATTCTTCAAAATATATCAAAAGTATTTGGTATTGGCGAAACAAAAACACACGCACTTTCCGATATTTCGCTCAAAATTAAACAGGGTGAATTTGTTGCGCTGATGGGGTCGTCAGGATCAGGAAAATCAACTCTGCTTCATATTCTAGGATTGTTGGATGTCCCGAGTTCGGGTGAATATATATTTGATGGAGTATCAGTTACGAACATTGATGAGGAAACTCAAGCAAAATTACGAAATGAAAAAATAGGATTTGTATTTCAGGCATTTCATTTACTGCCAAGAATGAGTGTCCTACAACAAGTTATTTTGCCACTCATGTATTCTGCAACTCCTTTTTCGCAATGGGAGAGTAAAGCGCGAGAAATTATTGAACAAGTTGGTTTAACTCATCGCATAACGCACGATCCGTCGCAACTTTCTGGTGGAGAAAAACAACGTGTCGCAATTGCGCGAGCGTTAGTTCTTTCTCCTTCAATTTTATTTGCTGATGAACCAACAGGAAATTTGGATAGTGCGACAAGTGCGCAAATTATGGATATGTTAGTTTCTCTCCATACACATCACTCTGTAACTATTGTGTTGATTACGCATGAGAGAGATATTGCAGAATATGCGGAGCGGATTATAACTCTAAAAGATGGAAAAATTCTTTCGTAATATGCAACAGAAATATCTTATTCTTTCATCATTACGAGCGCTTCGCATGAATATATTGCGTAGCGGATTGACAGTGCTTGGTATGGTAATTGGTATCACCGCAATTATTGTTGTTATGGCAATAGGGCAGGGTGGAAAAAATTTGATTTTATCGGAAATTGCATCAATTGGTTCGAGAACTCTAACTGTTGTTCCGGGAAAAGACGCGCCAGGACCTCAATCATTTTCTGCGTTATTGCTTGATTCAATTCGTGAACGAGAATTAATTGCATTATCACGTCGCGAAAACGTTCCTCATGCTGAATTTTTTATGCCAGTCGTGTTTGTGCCTGGTTCAATTGCGTATGAGAGAGAAGTGATGTCTGCACAAATGATGGGAGTATCGGATATTTTTCCAAAACTAATGAATGTTTCTTTGAAACGCGGATATTTTTTTGAAGCAGAAGACGTTGCTCAATCTCAAAAACTTGTGGTAATTGGATCAAATATAGCGCACGATTTATTTGGAGACAATGATCCGATAGGACAATTAGTTGCAATTAAACGAGTAAAATTTCGTGTTGTGGGCGTATTGCAGGATGCCGGACAAGTGTTATTTTTTAATATAGACGACACGGTTTTGATGCCCTACACCGCGGCACAAACATATGTGACAGGTTCCAAACATTTTAACGAAATTATTGTTTCGGCAGATAGTGAAGGCAATGTTCCTGTAGTTATTGATGATATCAAACGCACTATGAGAAATCTACATCAAATTTCTGATCCAGAACAAGATGATTTTCATGTGCATGCGCAAGCGGATTTGATGAAAAG